>JAYTXP010000213.1:0-4958 GCA_043742885.1 Chitinophagaceae bacterium
TTACAAGTCTGCCTGCGAAATACTCCACGGGGAGCCACCTGGATATTTTCGTTATAAACTTTTCCATCTGGTAAAGTCATCGCTACCATGCCTGGTACAAATGCTGGCTTTCCTTTTTGAGTTTGCAATGCCTTAAGGTCGGTGGATAGATCCATATTGATCAATCCTTCGTCCAGAAAGAATTTTATGGAATCTATGCTTTGAGCAAATAGAAGTCCGCTCAGACTTATAAATAGCAATAGCAGGAATGATCTTTTCATAAAAAATTTATTATTCTGAAAATACAAAAAAATCCTTTCTCCTGCTTTTATTTTAGCAGATCCTGCAAGGGTTCACCAATGCATCCACTAGGCATTTGAATATGTAGAAGGGCAGCGAGGGTGGGGGCTATATCTGTCATATATACCTCCTTATTAGACTTTCCGGGCTTGATGCCCCAGCCGTACCATAATAAGGGAATATGAGCGTCATAAGGATTCCAGATACCGTGTGTGGTGCCGGTTGCTGCAAAAGCGTCGATATAGCCCGGCTTAAGAATTATTTGCAGATCTCCTGATCTGCGGGGATAATAACCGTTGTTGATCATTTTTCGAATGGTGGCGGGAAGAGGGACCGTATTTAATTTTTCCAAAGGGAAGGCGCGGTCTATTGCCGGTTCCTGATAAACTCTTTTTTCCAACCAGGTCAATAATTCTGTTTCATTAATGCCGGCTGAATCGATCTTCGAATGATCAAGAGCCAGTTGATAATTATCATTGGAAAGGATCAGCGGACCGGTTTTATATTTCGCAATAAGTTCTGTGTTAAGAGTTCTCATCAGCGCACCTACATAAGATCTTCCTCCCGGAAGTTTATTTTCTGTCATGAATTCAGGTGTATGCGCAACACCATGGTCAGCAGATAGAAATACGGTGTATTGTCCTTTCCCGATCTTAGCATCGAGGTAATCCAGAAGTGCTCCAAGATCTTTATCCAGGCGAAGCATACCATCTTCCGCTTCTACTGAATTTGGTCCGAAAGCATGTCCGATGTAATCGGTAGAAGAAAAACTGATCGTAAGCAGATCAGGGAAATTGCCCATACCTAATTGTTCCCCGGTAATAGCTGCTTTTGCGAATTCAGCGGTCATGCTATTTCCCATTGGAGTAGAAGCGATCTTTCCATAATCTTTTCCCATCAATCCCTTCATTTCATAGGGAAAACTTTTACCAAATACTTTGGTTTCATAAAGAACAGTATCTGACGTACTTTGTAAATAGGTGTTTGCAGGATAAAGAAGGCTCCACCCTTTCTCATAATACTTATCTACAATATTTTGATCATTGAAGTTCTTCGCCCAGGATGGAAGTTCATTCATGTAATACGTTGAACTGATCCATTTTCCCACAGTAATATCATACCAGTAAGCCGCGTTAGCACTATGTCCGGCGGGAATGATACTACCTCTGTCTTTTAATGCCACACCCACCACTTTACTTCTGAAATTGGTGGCCAGTCTTAATTCATCACCGATTGTTGTCACCAATAAATTTCGGGGGCTCATTTGTCCAAGCTTTGAATCTGAGCCTACAGTGTTCACTGATTTATCTTCAGAACAATAAACCACCCGTTTTTTTTCTTTATCCCACCATTGATTGCCTGTAATTCCATTAATAGCCGGAACAGAACCGGTATAGATACAGGCATGACCGCAACCTGTTACAGTTGGCGCATAAGGGATCATCGTATTCTCATAACTGAATCCCTGTCCAAGCATTCTTTTAAATCCACCTTTGGCATCATAACGATCATAATACCGATATAAATAATCCCATCGCATCTGATCTATTACCAAACCTACTACCAGCTTAGGACGTGGCACAGAGGTCTGTGAAAAAATCTGGGTGAAAAATGCAAAGGAGATGAGCAAGGCGTAGAACCGGGACATGGGAATAATTTTTGCAAATGTAGGCTATTGGCTGAAGCAGAAATATCAATGAATTGTTATTCTAGCCGGCGGAACAGTAAGGAGCAAAGAATACAACAGGCGCCCACGATCCACCAGAGAATATAAAAGCCATGCCTGTCTGCCAGTGCTGCGGCCCCCATTGGCCCCAGGGTCTGGGCAGCGGACCAGGCCATAGTGTACATGGCAGCATATTGCCCCCTGTTATATGTTTGAGTACGTGTGATCCAATAAGTATTCATAAATGGCAAGGCGAATATTTCACCAATAGTGACAATACTGATCATGAAAAGAACATATAAGCCTGTTAGTCCTGGCAGGTTTAAAGACAAAAATGAAATACCAACAAAAAACACCCCAAGAGATACCAGGGAAATATTTCTTCTTCTGCCTTCCATCTTATAAACAAATACCATTTCAATTATTGCGATGAGCACTCCGTTAATGGACATAATAAAACCAATAAAACCTTCTGATAAATGCAGATCTTTTTTAAAGTAAACCGGCAGGTTAGTGAATAGTTGAAAAAAGCAGACAGCAAAAATCGTAGTGAATAAAATAAAGTATAGAAATTGTTTATCACGATAGGCCGGTACAGAAGAACTGATTTCTTTTTTCTCTTTTTTGTGAGATAGTGTGGCTGCTACCGGTTTTAGAAACATCCAGATCAGCAGCGCGGCAGAAATATTTGTTATGCCATCTACCCAAAACAAATATTCATAATTTAATTCAGCGAGAAAACCACCAACTGCAAGTCCAACAGCCCAACCCAAATTTATTGCCAGCCGGTTCAGGGCATAAGAACGGGTACGATTTGATTCCTTACTATAAAAAGCGATAGCAGTAGAGTTGGCAGGGCGAAAAGACTCATTCACAAAGCTGAGCAGAAAAGTAAAAAGGCAGATCAACGGATAGGTTTTCATTTGCCCAAGCAAAATGAAAAGTATACCTCCTCCCAGAAGAGTAACCCATTGAACGGAATAGAATCCTACTTTATCTGTAAGACGTCCTCCGATCCAGGCTCCGGAAAAAGCACCGGCGCCAAATAATCCGAATACCATGCCTGCTTTTGAAATGCTGTAACCCATGGCCGGACTGGTAAGGTAAAGGGTCATAAAGGGGATCACCATGGTTCCGCTTCGATTGACCAGCATGATAAGCGAAAGCAACCAGGTTTCACGTGATAAGCCCGAGTAAGCGTTCTTGTAAGTCCTTAAAGCTGCCTGAATCATGTTCTCAAAATTATCGAAATAGGATGGTACGAGGCAACAGAAGCCGTTTTTTAAACGATTTGATGATCGGTTATCTGTTAATAGTATCTTTTACTAAATTCACGATTAATAAAACAAAAGTTCCATCATGAAGAAGATTTTTATTCTCGCATTATTAAGTGGTACCGTTCTTTTTTTGAGTAATTGCAGTGCTTCTAAAAAAGCAGCTGCACCAAGAAAACTGACCTATTCAGCCGATATGCATTCACTGATAGAACAGAATTGTTCTCCATGCCATATTCCGGCCAAAGGAGGGAATAAAAAGGCTTTTGATAACTATACGGCTGTAAAAATCAATATTGATGATATGATAAGGCGAATTGAATTGCAACCTACGGACCGTGGGTTTATGCCATTCCGTGGTAAAAAATTAAATGATAGTACGATCAATGCTTTTAAGCAATGGAGAGCAGATGGTGCACTGGAGAACTAAATAAAAAAGCCTGCGAAATGCGGGTTTTTTTATATTATTTTTTTAAAAGCATGTCATAAATACTTTGGGTCCAGTCTGCCCGGTATACAGTTACAGAATGACTTTTTGGATCACCTGGTATTTCGATCATTAATTTATCTTCAAATTTGGAGATATACTGATTCCCGTTGAGTTTCTTCCATTCATATTCTTTTTTCTCGAGAATTGTATTCAAATAATTGGTTCTTGAAGAATCAGTCAGTGCCACCGTCATTTCACTCATGCAGATATTATTCTTGTCATAAGTATAAATAAATTTTACCTGACCATAACCCGGATCCCTGATGGTAAGGATAGTTGTTTTTCCCTGGTCGGTTAGTTTAGGGTAAAAGCTGGCATGTGATTGTTTCCATGAATCCAGTTCTTTTTTCACTATATCTTTTGTTTTGCCAATGGTAGATTGACCTAATGTCATTATTGGGGCAAAACAGATCAGTATAAACAGGTATTTGAACATAGTAGTGATTATGAAGATAAGGACGCAAATTTAGGTCATCCAGTTGTGCCTGCCAATCTCTGATTTTTCTCTGCTTTTTACAGCATGTTATCAGCTTTAGGCTTAACTACCTTTCATAAAAAAAGGACCGCCGAAGCGGTCTTTATAAATGTTTGTTCAAACTTAAAACCTGTTTTCTCTATCGTTACGGTCAGGATCGTTTCGATCATTTCTGTCATCGTTACCATCCCAATGATTGTCATCCCTGCGGTCGCGGCCGTTACGGCCACGGTTCCTGAACTCCTGAACTCTAACGCTACCGAAACGGTCCACATTGATTACCATATCTCTGTTTCCAAGATAAAAGGTAGCAGCATCTATCAATCTTTCTCTTTGGAAGAAGCCCTGGCGCATTTCATAGACCTTAACGGTATGGATCTGCTTATTACCGTAGTTATTGCCATAACCATAATTATTATCTATATCGACCCGGATATTGTCTCCGAAATAAGCGCGGCCATCAATAACCACTTTATACTGGTGTGAATAATTATTCAGCATCACGGATGGCCTTCGGTCTGCAGCAAAAAGAGCTATGCTCATGAATAAGCCGGCAAAAAGGGTAAACATCTTTTTCATAATTGTAAATTTTAATTGTTTTGTACTACAATCACCAGGCGTCTTGAAGTACCATGCTATTTTTAAGACCCGGATACCACCTATAATTCAAAGCAGATGCCATCTCCGTCAAAGATTATGTTAATAGAACCAAGCCCTTGATTTTAAGCCTTCAGCCCCTTGAATTCCCTTACCTTTGCAGCCTTGAAAACGAGG
>JAYTXP010000214.1:0-5548 GCA_043742885.1 Chitinophagaceae bacterium
CCAGTGCAAAGGTTGTTCGTATGATCAAGAATGCCGGACAACCTTGGGGTGGAAGCTTTCTGACCCTGTCAGGACCAATAGATTTTTCTGTTCTGCGAACTTTTAAAATGAAAGTATGGTCACCTCGGATTGGGGCCAAAGTATTGCTTAAAGTAGAGAATTCTGCCAATGGTGCACAGAGTTATGAAAAGGAAGTATTGACCACGGTAGCCAATGCCTGGCAAGAACTGAGCTTTGATTACAGTGCAATCAATCTTGCGTTTCCTTACGACAGGGTCGTGATCATATTTGATAACGGAACTATGGGTGATGGAACCTCCAATTTCACCTTTTACTTTGATGACATCAAGCTTAACTAATTAATAAAAACATTCAACATGTTGACAACAATCAAAAAACTGAGCTTGCTTTTCCTGGCTACCTGGGTGGTGTTGGGCGGTTGTAAGAAGCCAGATTATAGTTTCGGAAATATTAAAACGCCTGCCGGACTTACGCTGACCACCGTTATCGCAGGGGTGGATGCCAGTAATCCGAATGGAAATGGTACAGGTAATGTGACGATCACCAGCACGGCCACTGACGTAATTACATACAATATCGACTTCGGCGATGGACAAACCAAGGTAGTCCCAAGTGGAACTATTATTCACAAATACAACAACCCCGGAACAAATGCATATACTATTACGGTGAATGCAGTTGGTACAGGTGGCGCTATTTCAACCATCAGTAAACGAATCACTGTTTTCGTAGCCTTTGAAATTCCTGCAACGATCTTGAATCCACTAACAGGTACGGGTTCTAAAGTATGGGTTACAGATAATGATGCACCCGGTCATTTTGGTGTAGGCCCGAGCACAGAATTTTCTCCTATCTGGTATGCTGCATCGCCTAATAGTCGCGAAGCATGCGCCTATGATGATGAGATCACTTTTTCCCGCGATGCAATCAACCGTGTTTCAATGAATGTAAATAATAAGGGAACCAGTTTCTCTATTGGAGCGGCTACTGCGTTTTATGGTTTCAGCGGAGGTGATAATTGTTATGCAATCAATACCGGTGGTACAAAACTACTGGCCTTTATGGATGCTACATCTGGTTCTACTGCAGCAGTATCTACACAAGTACAGTTTATGGTACCGGGTAACGGGATTATAAATTTCGGAACAGGTGGAACCACTTATGAGATCCTTTCTATAACCAATACAAGCATGAATCTTCGGAATATTGGAGCGGATGGCAACTCATGGTATCAGAAATTAAAACCAAAACCCTGATCCATGAAATCAATGGTATCATTTGTGTTTATTCTTTTCACTATTGTTTCCTGCGGAAAGGATAAGGGAAATAATAACCAGCCCCTGTCAAACTTTACAGTAAACGCAGTGGTGGCAAACGATAATAGTGGTAACGTAAATTTTACTGCTTCTGCTACTAATGCAAGTACCTATGAATATGGATTTGGTAATGGCGTATTTCAAACCGTTGCTTCCGGAAATATTTTATACAGGTATCCGGCATCCGGAATCTATACGGTAACGGTGGTGGCAAAAAATACTGCAGGCGAGCAATTATCAAAGTCGATCAGTGTTACTGTAACAGTAGCCATGACGCTTATCTGGTCGGATGAATTTGATACACCCGGTGCGCCGGATCCTTCTAAATGGGGATATGATCTTGGAGGCGGAGGCTGGGGTAATAATGAACTGGAATATTATACCAATCGGTTGGAGAATGCCAGTGTTTCCAATGGCACGCTGAAGATCGTTGCAAAGGCTGAATCATTTAGTGGAAGCAATTATACTTCCGCCAGAATATTAAGTAAAGGGAAGTTCTCTTTTAAATATGGAAAACTAGAGTTCAGTGCTAAGTTACCTGTGGGTGGTGGTACCTGGCCGGCTTTATGGATGCTGGGAGATAATATAAGTACAGCAGGTTGGCCTGCCTGTGGCGAGGTCGATGTAATGGAGCATTTGGGTAACCAACTCAATAAGATCTATGGCACCCTTCATTATCCAGGTCATTCAGGAGGAAATGCAGATGGTAATACGCTGATGATAAGCAATGCGACAACGGCTTTTCATAAATACGCTGTGGAGTGGACCAGTTCATCCATTAAAATATCGGTAGATGATGTGGTATTCCATACAGTAGCAAATACCAATGCCTTGCCATTCAATCAAAATTTTTTCCTGATCATGAACATTGCCATGGGAGGAAATTTCGGAGGCGCCATTGACCCCGCTTTTTCCAGCGGAACCATGGAAGTGGATTATGTACGTGTATATCAATAACAGATTAAACTAGCTGTCGAATTTTTGTTGATGGCAATTATTAATTAAGCAGTCTTGAAGCGGAACGTGCGTTTCTTTTAAGTTGTGCACCTCCGCTTTATTTCTTCACAGATTGCCTTAGAAAAATACTAAAATGAAAACGGGAATAATCTATATACTGATGCTTATTCTTGCATCAGGTACATCTTATAATAGTCTTGCGCAAAAAAGCCCATCAAAATATAAAAAGCTGGTATGGTTCGATGAATTCAAGCGTGCCGGATTGCCAGATACTACGAAATGGGGATATGACCGTGGCAATGGTTGTCCGGATGTTTGTGGCTGGGGCAATAATGAATTGCAGTTTTATACCTGGATGCGTAAAGAGAATGCAAGAGTTGAAAAAGGCCATCTGGTTATTGAAGCGCGTAAGGAAGATTATCAGGGAATGAAATATACTTCAGCGCGACTGATGACAAAGCATAAGGGCGACTGGCTACATGGTCGTATGGAAATAAGAGCGATGATACCGGCAGGCAAGGGCATGTGGCCCGCTATCTGGATGCTGCCAACTAATTGGGAATATGGCGGATGGCCACGTAGTGGCGAGATAGATATTATGGAGAATGTGGGATACTGGCCAGACACGGTTTTTGGAACAGTTCACACAGAAGCATATAATGGAAGTAAGGGTACGCAAAAAACGAAAGGGATCGCTTTCAATGATCTCAGTAAGGCCTATCATGTATACGGAATAGAATGGTCGGCTGATACAATTGTTTTTAAAGTTGATGGAAAAGAATACAATCGCTTTGTAAATGAACATAACGTGGCCGCCTGGCCATTCGATAAAACCTTTCACCTTTTGTTAAATGTCGCGGTAGGAGGTAACTGGGGTGGAAAATATGGAGTAGATGACTCCATTTTCCCGCAGAAGATGCTGGTGGATTGGGTGAGGGTATACCAGTAATTCAAGTGGATAGCAGCTTTCCTCAAAATTGGCATGATTTTGACTTATACCTTTCGAATTAAAAAATCATGTGCATATGAAAACAATCAACGCATTTCTTCTAACTGCTTTGGTAAGCAGCTCCGTATTATTCTTCGCTTGTAAAAAGGAGAACACAGATACGGCAAATAATGGTACTACCCAGTTAAGAGTGAGGATGACAGACGCACCCACACTGGCGGATAGTGTAAACGTAGATATCCGTGAAGTTTGGGTGAATTTCAGAAGTGACTCTGCTTCCGGCTGGATCTCACTGAATACCTATCCGGGTGTGTATAATTTATTAGGTCTTCAGAATGGGATAGATACGCTGTTGGCGGTCGCTACTGTTCCTGCAGATACCCTTCGTCAGATTCGATTTGTTTTGGGTGCAAATAACTCCATTGTAGTAGGTGGAATTCGTTATCCCCTTACCATTCCAAGTGGTGCAGAATCGGGTTTAAAGATCAAAGTGAATAAAAAATTAAATGTGAACCTGGATTCACTGGTCATCGATTTTGATGCAGCTTTATCTATTCATCAAACTGGTAATGGAGCGTATATTTTGAGACCGGTGTTGAGGGTGAAGTGAGTGGGGGAATGAATAATTAATAATCCTATATAAGAAAATTCAATCTCTATGTTAATGCGCCCCGGACTTCGTGTTCGGGGCATTTTTTTTGAGGGAGGAACACGAAGAACAGCCGCGCTCAACCCTCTCAAGCTATCAACCTTCTCAACAGCTCAACCTCTCTCCCCCTCAACCTTCACTATCTTCCCCGCCCCCACATACTTCACCACCTCCCCATCCCCTTTACTAAAAAATATTCCCATACAAAGCATCAGCGTTCCTTCCCTTGCTTTTTCATAAAGCTGAATCGATAGTTCCGTACCAGGGTAGGGATCAATACTCCTATGCCAATCACTATATGCCCAGAGACCAAGGCCACCACGACCAAGCGGTTGCTGTTCCAGGTATTTCTCATCGCAGGGAACATCTAAGACAGATTGTAAGGTGGCGCAGAATTTATAATAAGGCAGATCAGGAATATTCTGAAAACCTACACCGGGTATCAGTTCTGGTATCCTGATTTTGGCGGAAAGAGTAGAACGATCGATCTCATAGTCAAGGCTGGCTGTAAGGATACTATCGAACGCAAATTTTTTATTAAAATTGATATGTTCATATAGCTGTCCATGTTTACTGAATAGAGCGTTTCGTTTTCCTTTGTAATTTGGGTCCAGTTTTTGAAGTATCCTTGAGCGGTTCATCAGGGTATTAAAAACATTATGGTCGAATACCGGTTTCAGTTCTTTTAAACCATTATAAATATCTTTGGTCATCATATTGATCACTTTGAACTCCCGGTTATTTTGCCTGGTGCTTTCAAAGTGAGGATCGGTTTTGATCCGTCGTTTACTGGGACCGGAACCATATCGTATGATGATCTGATCGGAGCCCTGCCGGCGGAAATAGGATAGTTTCTGTATGCGGCCGGTAAAATTGAATGGAGCGTCGAGTTTTGCCATATATAATTGTTATAAGTTCAGTCCACAATTATTATGCAGGTTCAATTTGCCTCCTGTTAAATTCCTCTGAAAATGCCCTCTGTTGGCATTTTACTTCCTCTTATTTAAGGGCCTTTCAATGGCCACTCATTAGCCTCTCAATAGCCTCTCAATAGCCTGACATAGGTGGAGACACTATGTTGTTGGCGTGCTGCTGCTATGCTGCTGGCGGCCTGCGGGCATGGTTCTGGCAGGGAATTGCTTTAAGATTGGAAAGGGAGAGAAAATTAGATACCACAACAACGAGGAATTTCCAACACCTAACTTTTGCTAAGGTTTACACTACTTCTTTAAGTTGTAATTGAACGAAAATTGGTAAATGGGCAAAAAATAATCAATTTCAGGTTTCCTGACGTACTTGTAATAAACCGCCTTGATATTCACAAAATTATTGATCTCAATGCCGCAACCTATCGAGTAACCGTGGTAAAAGCCTTCAGTTTTTATGTTTGGCATTATATCCTTCAGTTGCCGGGGATTAGATTTTGTAATTATGTATCTGAATGCAAACCAGCTAATTCCCATGTTTTTTGTATTGTTTCTATCCCATGCCCCTGTTTGAAAATAAGTTCCTAACCAACCGAAACTATTTAGAAAATTAATAGGCTTTCCTGTTAAAGGATCCGTAATCAAACCTGACCTTACTCCTGTGAGTATTCTTCCTCCTGCTTGGTACAAAATCCCGAAATTTGTTAGGTGACTTTGCTTTTTAAATAGC
>JAYTXP010000215.1:0-3976 GCA_043742885.1 Chitinophagaceae bacterium
CGGTAAAGTCCGGATCCACCCATACTGCAGTAAAGAAATTTATGAAGGCTTTTTGGCGACATCCATCCTGCAGGATATTGCGCCAGGGCTTTTTTAGCCATTTTACCGGCAGAATTTTTATCTTCTCCCTGGAGGTAATATCCTCCGCTGGTAAAATACATATTCATCATGGACTGCTTCTTTATTGCCATTATCTTATCTGGAAGATCTGTTCTGTTGAAATATTTTTCATACATATAGATCAGTTCGGGGGCCGCTTTCTTAGATTGAGAAACGGTTTTTGATTCAGCATGCAATCTATAAGTTGACCAGATGGCGTCGATATGATCGATCTTGCAATAAAGACCTGCGCGCATCCAGAAATCCCAATCCATGAAATAATAAAATGTAGGATCCAGGTAGCCGGCCTTCTCCATTACCGATCTTCTAATAAAGGAAGAGGGCTGTGAAATAGGATTTTCACAATTTTTAATGAAGCTGATATAATTAAAAGGAGGTACGGGCCTTGTTCTTTCAATGGGGGTTCCATCCGCTTCTGTGAACATGGAATCAGAGAATACAATCCCTGTTTCAGGATGCGATAAAAGATAGTCCACTCCTTCACGCACAGCTCCGAGATAATAGGTGTCATCCGAATTTAGCCAGGTGATGATCTCTCCTTTACTCAATTTCCATCCTCTGTTGATAGTTGGGGTTTGGCCCATATTGGTTTGAGTTTCCCAATAGATCCTGCCGGTATATTCTTTCAGGATCGCTTCAGTATCATCTGTTGACCCATCGTTGAGAACGATCAACTCTATGTTTGGATAATCCTGCCTTAGTACGCTTTCAATGGTATCACGTAAGAATATTCCCTGGTTATAGGCAGGGGTGATAACTGATACTAAGGGGGTACTATTACTTTTCATTTGTCCAGGAAATTAAAATATACTTTCAGGATTATCGAATTGTAAATCCGAGTTTCCTATTAATAGCCACATAATTGCTTAACACGTGAATTTCAATATCGGTATTGTACTCTACTATCTCCATAAATCCATTTTTCAAAAGCTTGCAGATGATGTAATCACGAGAAAGCAATTGAAAAAAGTCATACAAATACGTCTTTGAAAGATAATTGGCTGCACCAAATTCAAACTGTATAAAATCAATACTATTATTGGATAGCATTTTATTGGCCCCCTGCAGAACAAAAAAATCGTGCCCTTCGACATCAATTTTCAAAAAATGAATTTTAGAAATACTTCTATTACTACAAAAATTATCTATGGTGTCAAACGAAACTTCTTCTGACATATCCAGGGAAAATCCTAATTGAGAAAAGTCCTTATTGTATAAACTACCTACTTCACTATAAGCACTACTGGAAAGGAAAGTTTGTTTTTCTTGTATATTACTGAACCCTAATTGAAATGGGTAAAAATCTTCAATGCTGTTTGAAAGTTTCCTTAGCTGAGCAAATACTTTGGAAAATGGCTCAAAAGCATAGATTTTGCGAGGCAAGTGAATAGAATCATTAATGAAAGAAGAGTAGTTTCCAACATTTGCCCCAACATCGAAAATAACTAATGGGCCATCCAAATTATAATAATATCTAGCAATGCGCTCTATATAAAACTGCTCCCCGTTGGTTTTGATATTCGTATCCCGGTAGTTTAATCCTAAAAGTGAGATATTCTTAAGGACTTCATAGAATCTTCTAAATCTTTTCGACCCAAAACTAGGTGCCAGTAAGCGAAAAAGTAATTTTTTCAAAATCTCTATTTAACTATTTAAAATTAAATCTGAATTATGTAGGGTTTCTCAAATTCCTATTCGGAATAATTTTCATTTTTTCAATGCTACCTCTACCCTTTTGGTAAGGGTTCGTAAATCCCTTTATTCCCAAATATTTTCCGAGCCAGGTCGATAATTTTCTCATGCAGCCCGGTGATAATTTGACAAATGCAAGGATTAGTTGATCAAACTGGAACAATCCTAAGCACTTCTTTTGGGGAATAGCCGATCTCTTATGTGCAACATGGGAATCTCGACAAATCTGGACATTGCTATTCCCAGGATTATAGCGCCAAAAAAATAAAGGAGAAAACTATAAATACCCCAGCCGTTATTATAGTTTTCACCGGTCACGTAGCGCACAATATATAGATGAAACAAATAAATGCCGTAAGAATATATACCAATCTTAACAATGGCTCCAAACAGAAATTTCCCCAACAGCCGCTTCAGTCGATCACAAATTTTTCTTTCAAATAGAAAAGTCATTAGCAGAATATCAAAAGAAAGAAATATCAGTGTGAATCCAATGGTTTTTATAAATACGGAGTCAAGTACATCGATAAATGGAGTGAATGAAATTAAAGGCAAAATTGATATCCAAAACCACTTTTTATTAGCCTGATAAAAATATTCAAGTTCCTCACGACGAAAATTATACAAATAAGATATAAAGACCCCAGAAAACAGAGAATCAAGACGAAGGTGAAAGGCTGTAAAGTTGAGAATGGAATTCGGCATAAGAATATTCGAAACAATACGCATCACCAGACAAATGATAAAAACCCCAATTGTCATCCTTGTAAATAGTTTGGCGTTGCCAATTTTGTTTTTTTTAATAAGGTAGAAAATCAGAAGAGTAAGCGAGAAATAGAAAAACTCTTCGACTGAAAGGGACCAATGATGCCCCCAAAAACCAAAAAAATAGCTTTGAAGAAAAAAAGCTTCTATAAATAACCCAATTAGAATTCCCCGGTCGTTTAGAAAAAGTTTCTGAGAATCAGGGAACAGATAAAGATGTGGAAAATACATCTGTTGAATAAAAGTCAGCAATATTGATAAATAAAAAAGAGGGTAAATCTTAAATCCCCGCCTGATCAGGAATAAGCCCGGCTTTATATTTCCATGAAGTTTATATTCCGTGAAAAGCAAGGAAGAAACCAGAAAACCGCTCAGCACAAAAAACAGATCGACCCCGATCCATCCCATATTATTAAGATAACTAACGAACTTATGGTGTGCGAATAAGACAAGTATAATTGCTAGCCCTCTCAAAAAATCAATAGATTCAGAACGGCTACCTTTTGCTTTTTGAATATCAAGTTCAGTTCTGGCTGTTGCCGGATATGAGGTAGCCATGGTTATTTATTTACTCTGTGCGGCATTAATCATCTCAACAAGGGTCTTCCTCATATCATATTCAAATTGCCAGGCTGAATAATGCTGTTGAAATTTCCTCACATCACTAACATACCAAATATGATCGCCACTTCTTGCTTCATCAAGCAAGGTATAATTGAGCTTATACCCACTGATCTCTTCGATCATATCTATTGCCTCCAGCATAGAAATATTTGCATACCTCGATCCGCCCATATTATAAACCTCACCTGGCCTGGGTGCCTGATAGAAATGCCAGAATGCGCTGATCAGATCATGACTATGAATATTATCTCGAACCTGTTTGCCTTTATAACCAAAAATGCGATAAGGTTTATTATTAACAGCGCAAAGGATAAGATAAGCAAGGAAGCCATGCAATTCCGCACCGCTATGAGCCGGGCCTGTTAAACAACCACCGCGAAAAGTCCCGGTCTTCATCCCAAAATACCGTCCATATTCCTGCACCATGATATCGGCAGCTGCTTTGCTGGCACCGAAAATACTATGCTTGGATTGATCGATGGACATGGACTCATCTATTCCATGTTCATAGAATGGATGGGAAGGATCAAGCTCCCAGCGTTTTTCCAATTCCACTAATGGAAGTAAATTGGGAGTATCACCATACACTTTATTGGTGCTGGTAAATATAAAAACAGCATCAGGGCAGTACTTCCTTGTTGCTTCCAGCAGATTAAGCGTTCCTGTTGCGTTTACACCAAAATCAGTAAAAGGTTCTTTGGCGGCCCAGTCGTGCGAAGGTTGTGCGGCTGCATGAATAACCCCTGCTATATCGGAATTATATTCGGCAAATATC
>JAYTXP010000216.1:0-9924 GCA_043742885.1 Chitinophagaceae bacterium
GAACATTTACAGCAAAAGGTTTATCAGTGGCTGCTTTTAATTTTTTGATATGCTCTCTTAATACTTCTGGATACATGGATCCGCTTCCGATTATACCAAGAGCGCCTGCTTCACTTACCGCGGCTGCCAATCGCCATCCACTGGTCCAGATCATACCTGCCTGTAGAATGGGATAGCGAATGCCAAAAAGATCAGTAACACGATTTCGGAATGGTGCAATAGGCATACTGCAAATTTATTCAAAAAGGTACTATCCTAGGTCGATGCTGGTATTATCTCCAATGTTGAGGCTCCTGGTCTCGCCACGAAGATTAGTATCACTTCCAATTACAGATTCATCCAGAACAATATCAAAAAGATTGGAAAAAGAACCAATGATAGAATCTTTTACAATGGAATAATTGAGTGTGGTATTATCGCCAATGGCCACATTAGGACCAATGATCGAATTACGAATTGTACAATTAGCGCCAATGCTTACCGGAGGAATCATCACTGTATTTTCATACAGTTTCATATCGGGTATGGTAGCAAATTTTTTTAAGAGGGTAGCATTTGATTCAAGCAGGGTTTCTTTTCTTCCGCAATCGAACCAATTCTCCACTTTAAAAGCACGCAATGGCACTTTCATTTTGATCATACAATCCAGCGCATCGGTCAGGCTATATTCTCCATGGGTGCGAAGACCCTGGTGAATATTACTTTCAAGGCAATCGAACATCTGTTTTGATTCAATGATCTTGTACACCCCTACCATAGCCATATTAGATTTGGGTATCTGAGGTTTCTCTACCACATGAGTGATAAAACCATCTTCATTGATCTCAGCTACGCCGAATTCGCGGGGATCATCCACTTTACGTACTCCGATCATAGAGTCTTTGCTCTCAACAACAGCTCGAACATCATATTCGCAAATAGAATCTCCCAGCACAACGAATATCTCATCCTCGCCTGCAATATCGCGGGTTAACCGGATAGCATGACCAATACCCTGTCGATCGTGCTGATGTACATAATGAGCTTTCAGGTCAGGATATTTATGTTTCACATAATCTTCGATCTTCTCACCGAGATAGCCAACAATAAATATGAATTCCTCGATGCCTGCGTCCCTTAACTGGTCCACAATGATACTAAGCACTGTTTTCCCCGCAAGGGGTATCAGGGCCTTAGGTTGAGTATAACTATGAGGACGAAGTTTAGTGCCTGCGCCCGCTACTGGTATGATTGCTTTCATTAATTAGAGCCCTTAAGTGAAAATCACTCAAAAGCCAACGAAAGTAAGAATTTTAGAATAAAAATATTTCTCGCCTATTTTTGCTCCATGCAAGACAAAATAATCTTCGACCTGATCGGGCAGGAACTGGCAAGACAACGAAACGGAATTGAACTGATCGCCTCCGAGAATTTCACCTCTTTGCAGGTTATGCAGGCAATGGGTACGGTGCTCACAAATAAATATGCTGAAGGATATCCTGGAAAAAGATATTATGGTGGTTGTGAAGTGGTGGATGAGATCGAAACACTTGCCATAAACAGATTGAAAAAAATATTTAATGCCAGCTGGGCCAATGTGCAGCCACATAGCGGCGCGCAGGCTAATACAGCGGTATTTGTGGCCTGTTTAAAACCCGGTGACAAGATCCTTGGATTAGATCTTAGTATGGGAGGACACCTTACCCATGGATCACCGGCCAACTTCAGTGGAAAGAACTACCAGGCATTCCATTATGGTGTTACCAAAGAGGGATTAGTGGATTATGATCAACTGGAAGTGGCAGCGCTGAAAGAAAAACCTAAAATGATCATATGTGGTGCCTCTGCCTATAGCCGTGATTGGGACTATGCAGGTATTCGCGCAGTAGCTGACAAAATTGGTGCCCTGGTGCTGGCAGATATAGCGCATCCTGCCGGATTGATCGCGGCTAATTTATTAAATGATCCATTTGATCATTGTCATATCGTTACTTCCACCACACATAAAACGCTGCGAGGTCCACGCGGTGGAATTATTATGCTTCGTCATGATTTTGAAAACCCCATGGGCATAAAAGATCCTAAAGGCAATACACGATTAATGAGTTCAGTTCTCGATCTGGCTGTTTTTCCCGGAATGCAGGGTGGACCGCTGGAGCATGTGATCGCAGCAAAAGCGATCGCTTTTGGAGAAATACTGAATGATGGTTTTAAAGAATATGGAAAACAGGTTATTCAAAATGCACAGGCTATGGCCCGGGCTTTTGTAAAAAGAGATTATCAGCTGATCAGCAATGGCACAGATAACCACCTTATGCTGATCGATCTTCGTAATAAAAATATAACTGGCAAAAAAGCACAGGAAACACTGGACAAGGCCCATATCACCCTTAATAAGAACGCCGTTCCTTTCGATGATAAATCTCCATTTGTTACATCAGGAATTCGGGTGGGTGTACCTGCCATAACAACCAGGGGATTGAATGAAAATGATATGGATAATGTAGTGGACCTTATTGATAGGGTGTTGATGAATATCGACAATGAGGAAGTGATCCTTTCAGTAAAAGAAGAAGTAAAACGTTTCATGGCTGCTCATCCTTTATATCCCGAACTCGGCTGATAAAAAGCAGAAAAATTATGATACAAAGACAACAAACACTCTGGCTCTTATTATCTACTCTGGCCGCTATTTTGAGTTTCCCATTTCCATTTGCGACCGGACAACTGATAGAAAATAATGTGGCGGTATTTCACTCCGTAAATGCCAGTAGTCATTTCTTTCTTTTGTTGCTGACAGGTATGACCATAATTATATCCGGCGCTACGATCTTTCTTTATAAGGACAGAAAGCTCCAAATGAAATTATGCCTGCTCGGATTGGTAACCGCCGCAGGCATAATTGTATTATTTATTCTTCAGTTGAAAAAAATGGAAAAAGCCACACTGGCACTTTACTCCATTCTTCCATTGCTGGTGTTCTTTAGTTATTTCATGGCCTACCGGAATGTTTTGAAAGACCAGAAACTGGTAAGGTCATTGAATAAGATCCGTTAAACTTATTGAACACTGAATATCTTACTGATATTTTCTCCATTTCCTTTCAGCATCAATACATGATTGCCTTTTGCTAATGAAGAAGGCATAACAATATGGTGACTGAAACTGGCAGAATTCACTTGTATCTGCTCGCGGAATAATTCTTTTCCGCAATAATCTACAATCAATATTTGATAGGCACCCTGTTTCAGATCGCTTGCCTGAATATTAAGTTCTTTATTGATTACAGGATTAGGATATAAATTAATTGTAAGACCAGCACCAATTGAATTACTTACACGTATGATAGCACTATAACTGCTCTTACCATCTATATCTACTGCACGGATCCTGTAAAATGAAACGCCCGACAAAGGATTCATGTCATTGTAATCATAACGGCAACCGGTATAATTTGCGGCCAGTGCTGTTTGTTCACCAATATTGCTGAACTAAACGCCATTCGAAGATCTTTCAATGACAAATTTCTGCAGATCGATCTCAGTCAGTGTTTCCCATTTCAGGGAGACAGCGTTGTTACGAAGAGATGCGGTTATGTTTCCGAATTTCACGTATAAAGGAAAACCAATTTTGCCTACAGCAAAAATGCCCATAGTAGCGATCCCGGTGTTGGTAGCTGTATTTGCAGCCTGGTTTCCGCTGCCTGCTGGCGAACTCCATGAACTACCGGTATTTGTGGCAATACCTATTTCTCCATTGGTAAGTGTTGAAAATGTACTTCCCTCCAAAGCAGATGGCCATCCAAGTGTAAGGTCAAAATTTCCTGAACCACTCACGCGCGAAAGGGTGTAAACCGCGTCAACGGCCTCTAATTTTTGATTACTGCTAAAGGCCGTACCATTGGGAATACCATTAAGTGTAAGTCCGCTGAATACATTGAAACCAACAGCGGTTACTGAGGCACTGGTAATAGTTATAGGAAGATAATTGTTTCCGACACCGGTAGGTATGGTAACAGTACCCGATAGGTTAGTAACATTTAAAAAAGATTTTGTAGCACCACTCACCATTGTGTTAATATGTTTGGTAGTTCCATACCCGGAACCCACGATGGCCGATGGCGAAGGAATGGTAAGCGTTATACCACTGGTTAATTCCAATATACCATTCTGCAGTTTCAACTGACCCGTGATTGTTGTATTGGTGGCTAAACTGGCCCCCGCTCCATTGTTCACCACCAGGTCCTTTATAGTTGCAGGTAGTCCTGTAGTAAGCTGGCCCGAGGTACCATCAAATTCATAAGTGGCATTGATATTCAAATTTATATTACCTGAAGCAGTAGTTGGTAAGGAAGCATTTGTACCCCTTAAACCGTATTGATTGTAACTACGAATAGTTCCGTTGGCAGACACGGTGAAACTGTTACCCGTGCCACCTCCTGTAAGAGAGACCTGCGTATTTCCGGCATTGGTGAAAATGACCGTGCCTGAAATAGTAATATCATAATTATTATTGGTAACGGAGATATTCCCATCTACCTGTAAACTTACCCCTACAGGAATGGTCCAGTTTCCGTTCAGATTCATCGTAGCGCCTGATCTTAAAATAAAAAGATCACCTGATACGCCAAAACTGCCTGGCTGGGTACCGGTTCCATCGGAGTTAATACCCCAACTGGCCAAATTATTCGCGTTTCCGGAAGCTTTTGAATAATAGATGGTGGCTTGTAAAAGGCAGGGAATGGCTAATAAAAGGCATAGAAATGCCAGTTTGCTACTAATCGGTTTCATTGGAATTCGTTTGGTTTTGTCTGGATCTGAACTAATCAGAGAAATAATATATATTATTTCCTTGGTGCAAGGATACTACACATTATTGAATATAACAATTAAGGAGTATTTCTATCTTATTAGATTGTAATTAATAAATACATGATATTCAAACAATTATAAAATATGTAGGGTGAACACAATAAAATAATTAAAAATACATTGCCGTGTGTGTAGTAGATTTTCGAAGATCTGCAGGTTTACCTGCAAAGACAACCAGTCCTCCTTCATCCCCTGCCTCAGGACCTAATTCTATGACCCAATCCGCCGATCGAATTACATCCATATTGTGCTCAATGACCAGGATAGAATGACCCTTCTCAATCAGGGCATTGAAGGAATTCAACAATTTATTTATATCATGAAAATGCAGCCCAGTAGTAGGCTCATCAAAGATGAAAAGTACTTTGTTTCCGGCCTTGCCCTTTCCCAGAAAAGAGGCCAGCTTTACGCGTTGTGCTTCTCCGCCTGAAAGGGTGCCGGATGGTTGACCCAGTTTAATATATCCCAATCCCACATCACTTAAAGGTTGAAGTGCCCGGGCCAGGGATCTTTCTTCAGCAAAAAATTCGATGGCTTCATCTACACTCATATCCAGCACATCAAAAATATTCTTCTCCTTAAAATTCACTTCCAGTATTTCTTCCTTGAACCTTTTTCCTCCGCAAGATTCGCAGGTAAGATGTACATCGGCAAGAAACTGCATTTCCACTACCTGTTCGCCTTCTCCTTTACAGGTATCACAACGGCCCCCATCCACATTAAATGAAAAATGCTTTGGCAAAAAGCCGCGCATTTTACTTAGTGGTAAGCTGGAATAAAGTTCACGGATCTGATCATATGCTTTTATATAGGTTACGGGATTACTTCTTGATGATTTACCTATTGGATTTTGATCTACCATTTCAACCTGTCCTATACTTTCAATATCTCCACTGATCATTTTATGATGTCCCACTTTCTCTCCGAATTCTCCTTTTAGTTTCAGGAGAGCCGGATAAAGAATTTGTTTGATCAGCGTTGTTTTTCCGCTACCACTTACACCACTAACCACACAGAGCACATTCAGGGGAAACTCCACTGTTATATTCTGCAGGTTATTTTGCTGTGCCCCTTCTACTTTTATTGAACGGTTCCATTTTCTTACCTGCTTAGGCACTGCAATACTTAATTGCCCCGATAAATATTTTCCAGTAAGACTTTTGGGATTCGAAATGATACTGTCATAATCTCCTTCTGCAACAACCTGGCCACCCAGATGTGATGCCAGAGGTCCCATATCAATGATATGGTCCGCTTCTTTCATCATTTGCTCATCATGTTCTACCACAACCACTGTGTTATTAAGATCTCTAAGTTCTTTCAATACTGCTATAAGGTTGGCTGTATCACGAGAATGAAGTCCTATTGAAGGTTCATCCAGTATGTACAATGAATTTGTCAGGTTGGATCCCAGGCTTCTGGTCAATTGTATACGCTGACTTTCTCCACCACTAAGTGAATTGGCCAAGCGGCTTAAAGTAAGATAACCAAGTCCCACTTTTAATAAAGTATCCAACCGATTATTCAATTCAATCAAAATTCTTTTGGCAATGGTCTGATCAGTGACTGAAAGTTTTAGTGCCCCAAACCATTTTTTTAAACCCTTTACCGGCATGCTGTTAAGCTCTCCGATATGCTGGCCCTTAACTTTTACGTATAAGGCTTCTTTTCTAAGGCGGTAGCCTTCGCAATCCGGACAGGAAGTTCTTCCACGGTATCGGCTGAGCATGACACGATATTGCACTTTGTATAGCTGCGTTTCCACGTCCTTAAAAAAATCATTTATACCATAAACTCCATTACTTCCTTCCCATAATTGACTTAATTGTTCTTTTGATAGATCTGCCACTGCTTTATGTACAGGGAAATTAAATTTCTTTGCTCCTTTGATAAAGTTCTGTCTCCACCAATCCATCTTCTCTCCTTTCCATGGTGCTACTGCGCCTTCATACACACTTAGTTGACGGTTAGGAATCACCAGGTCTTCATCCACACCAAGCACTTGTGAAAACCCCTCACAGGTTGGACATGCACCAAATGGATTATTAAAAGAAAACAGGTTAGGCTGAGGTTCTTCAAACTGCATTCCATCCAACTCAAAACGGTTATTGAAATGGTGAAGCTTAATATGTTTTTTCTTTGCATTAACTGTTTCCTGGCTGAGATATACATCGCCTTCCCCTTCGTAAAATGCTGTGCCGATAGAGTCAGCCAGCCGATGAAGATCATCTTCATCAAAAGTTTTTACTACGATACGATCGATCAGAATATGAGAGATCTTTGCCACCTTCAATTCTTTATCTGATAGCTCCATTAATTCTTCAATTCGCAGTATTTCTGCCGTGATAAAAGAATACACCCTTGCAAAACCTTTCTGTGCCAGGATACCAAGTTCTTCCCTGATATTTCTATTTGCGTGTTGTTTGAAGCCTGCCAGAATATATACTTTGTCCCCTTCGGTAAAACCTTCAATAGTCTTTACCACATCAGTCACATCATCCTTTTTAACTTCTTTATTGGAAACGGGTGAAATTGTTTTACCCACCCGGGCGAAAAGCAAACGGAGATAATCATAGATCTCAGTCATACTACCAACTGTAGACCTTGGAGTTCGAGTGATCACTTTTTGTTCAATAGCGATGGCCGGGCACAAGCCTTGTATATGATCCACATCTGGTTTATCCATACGGTTCAGGAATTGGCGGGCATAGGCGCTCAGACTTTCGGAATAACGGCGCTGACCTTCGGCATAAAGGGTATCGATCGTAAGTGATGACTTACCCGAACCTGAAACACCGGTTACCACTATTAATTTATTGCGCGGAATTTCTACCGTAACGTTTTGAAGGTTATGTACCCTTGCCCCCTTAACCAGGATAGAACCTGTGGTATTTACGGTGCCGGTATTGGAGGGGTTTTTCCCTTTCTTATTGATTTCCATTATTATTCACACAAAGATAAACCCTTGATCAGCTTTAGGTTCGATTCAAATCCTTAACATTTCTTTGGCAAATAAAGTTACACCCTGAGTCATCATTTGTTTGCAATTTTCACGAAAAATTCTATTTTTAGACTCCAATGCCTCTCAAAATGAAAAATTCAAAATTTAACCTGCCTATTGCATAACTTCTACCCCGTTTATTTTTCCAACATTTATTGAACCAAATCCTGTGAATAAACAGCCTGGCTTATGTATGCAGGCACCAAACCAGTAGGAGTTATGAAAGCTATATCTATTAAATCAGACAACGAATTGATCCACCTTTTCCGTGAGGGAAATCTGGACGCCCTGGAAACACTTGTTCTTCGACATAAGGACAAGCTGTATACTTCCATATTATTTCTCGTTAAAGACAAATACCTCGCCGAAGACATCTTCCAGGATGTTTTTATCCGGGTTATCGACACTATGCGTGGTGGAAGGTATACGGAGGAAGGAAAATTTCTTCCCTGGGTCATGCGGATCGCGCATAATCTTTGCGTAGATCATTTCCGTAAAATGAAAAGAAATCCCATTATCAGAAATAGTGAGGATAAAGATATTTTTGAAGTACTGAATTTTTCAGAAGAAAGCGCTGAGGATACCATGATGAAAAGGCAGAGTTATGACCGCGTCAGGGAAATGCTTGATCGCCTTCCTGAAGATCAGCGTGAGGTGATCATTCTTCGTCATTATGCCGATATGAGTTTTAAAGAGATCGCCGCTACTACTAATTGCAGTATCAATACTGCTTTGGGACGTATGCGTTATGGTCTTATTAACCTGAGGAAGCTGATGACTCAAAAGCAAATTGCTTTATAAAGTTCTTGTCATTCTGTATCTCCGCCCGGAAACTAAATTGCTTGCCGCAATCGTCCCAGGTTTGGGATGGTCTATCGGAAGGTCGTTACAGAATGACACCAAATTGTCCCGGCCAGGCCGGGATTTTTTTGCCTTCGGGAACCCTGCCTACCGGCAGGCAGGCTCAGGCACAACGCTCACCACTCACCGTTTCTTAAATGCTTCCAGTCCGCAATTCAGCCATTTAATAAATTCGTAAGGGTCCGGAGTATAATATTTAGTGCGGGTAAGGGCCACCTGGTCTGGGCCGATAATAGCATATTGTGGTTGTGAGGTAGCACCAAAATTTTCGGTTTGAAAAGTGGCCCATTTGTCTCCTACTGTAACAATGGATTTATTACTTCCATTAGCCAGTTTTTCAACTGTTTGCTCAGATAAAGGAAGATTTTTTCTTTCATCCACATAAAGAGAAACCACAATGAAATCATTCCGGAACATGCTGTCTACTATTGAATTGGTCCAGACCTTATCCTCCATACGGCGGCAATTCACACAAGCCCAGCCTGTGAAATCAATAAGCACGGGCTTGTTCTGCTCTCTGGCCAGTTTCAGTGCGAGTTCATAATCGTTATGTATGGGTTCGAATAGTTTTGAGTTATGCTTTTTGTCATTGTAAAGGCTGTAGGATCTTGGAGGCGGAAAACCACTGATCAGGGAAAGCTCAGCATATTTGCTGTTAGTAAGTCCGGGAATAAGATAGACCGTAAACGAACCGAAGACCAGGATAAATATTATGCGGATAATGGAGAATTTTTTAACAGTTGAGCTATGACCGATACGAAGTTTCCCTAACAAATACAATACGACAAGGAAGCCAATGATCACCCAGATGCCTATGAAGATCTCACGCTTAAGTAATCCCCATTGCATTACCAGGTCAGCATTGGAAAAAAACTTAACCGCCAGGGCCAGTTCCACAAAACCTAAAACCACTTTCACATCAGTCATCCAACCGCCCGATTTAGGTAAGGATTGCAGCCAGTGCGGAAACATGGCGAAGAGTGCGAAGGGTAATCCAAGGGCAATACCAAATCCTGCAGCGCCCGCTGTTAATGGCCATGCTCCCTGGTTAGCCACACCAACCAATAAAGTACCGAGAATGGGACCAGTACAGGAAAATGAAACAATGGCAAGAGTTCCTGCCATAAAGAATATGCCTCCTATATTTCCTATGCCTGATTTTGAATCCATCTTATTGGCCAATCCAGATGGAAGACCGATCTCGAACAAACC
>JAYTXP010000217.1:0-4727 GCA_043742885.1 Chitinophagaceae bacterium
AACTAAAAATAAACGAACGCGGAACGCTTATATTATGATCTCCCAATATCCAGGAAAATCCCCGCCAGATATCATTTATTAAAAAGAAAATGGCGCCGATAAATTTGGAAATAAAGACCCCGGCCAGAATAGAAAAATATTTTGCCCTTCCCATTTTTGCCTGCTTTTCAAAATGCATATAGGGAAGATAGATCCAGCCCGCCATGGCAGAAATGGACAATAGCCAATAAACGGAATATATGATCGTGCGGGTTAGCGGAGGCATACCGGCCCCGACTAAACGAAGTGCCTGAAAGAAATAGAGGTCAATCAATATCAGGAATACGATAATGACCCACCAGAATCTTGAACGGTGCATCTTGCAAATTTACTTAGGTTCAGCGAGTAGGCTTATTTTTGTGTTTAAAGTTAACTGGTCATTATGAATTATACCTATTACGGTCATTCCTGCTTTTTGGTTGAAACAGGAGGAAAAAAAATTTTATTTGATCCCTTTATCACGCATAATGAGTTGGCAAAGCAGATCAATATTGCAGAGATAGACGCTGATTTAATTTTGGTCAGTCATGGCCATGTGGACCATATAGCTGATTGCGTAACCCTGGCTCAATCTACCGGCGCCACCGTTGTAAGTAACTGGGAGATTTGCCAGTGGTTGGGTAAGAATGGAGTAAAAAACTTCCATCCTATGAACACTGGCGGACAAAAGGAGTTGATGGACATAAAAATTCGCTGTGTAGTGGCCCAGCATTCCTCCTGTTTGCCCGATGGCAGCAATGGGGGAAATCCAATGGGATTTATAGTAAGCAGCAAGGAGGGTGGTTTTTATTATTCAGGGGATACAGCCCTCACTCTTGACATGAAATTAGTACCTGAATGGGCAAAATTAAATTTTGCGATATTACCCATCGGCGACAACTTTACTATGGGTTATGAAGATGCGGTAAAAGCAGCTAAAATGGTAGAATGTAAGGAGGTGATCGGCGTTCATTTTGATACATTCGGGTATATTATAATCGATCATGAAAAAGCAATAAACGCATTTAAAAACGCAGGTTGTACATTGCATCTGCCTTCAATAGGTGAGACCATCAATATTTAAAATCAGGCTGGAAAATAATGGCAAGGATCATTGGCGTAGCAAATCAGAAAGGAGGGGTTGGAAAAACCACAACGGCGATCAATCTCGCGGCGAGTTTGGCTGTTCTGGAATATAAAACCTTGTTGGTAGATGGAGATCCGCAAGCCAACAGCACAACGGGTGTAGGATTTGATCTGCATAATGTTACGCAAAGTCTATATGATTGTATGGTGAACCAATCCCGGGCCAAAGATGTGATCCTGAAAACAGAGATCCCCTATCTTGATCTGATTCCTTCCCATATTGACCTGGTCGGAGCAGAGATCGAAATGATTAATTATCCTAATCGTGAAATGGTATTGAAGAATTTGCTTGAATCATTAAGGAATGATTATGATTTTATCATCATCGACTGTTCTCCTTCTCTTGGATTAATTACAGTTAATGCGCTTACAGCATCCGATTCAGTAGTGGTGCCTGTACAATGTGAGTTCTTTGCATTGGAAGGCTTAGGAAAACTGCTGAACACAATTAAGATCGTTCAATCAAGATTGAATACTGAACTGGTAATCGAAGGAATATTAATGACAATGTATGATGGTCGTCTTCGCTTATGCAACCAGGTGATGAGTGAAGTGCGCCGTCATTTTGAAGATATGGTGTTCTCCACTATTATTCATCGCAATGCCCGTCTTGCTGAAGCGCCCAGCGTAGGCAAACCTGTGATCTTATATGATGCCAATTCTAAAGGATCGGTTAATTATCTTAACCTGGCCAAGGAAATCCTGCAAAAGAATGATATGACAAAAATGAAGAATGAGGAAAAGATCCTTGAACTCTAATCAGTTAACAAACATATAGTAAGGCTCAGCTTCTGACTTTCACAAATCGAATTCCCGATTTCCTCTGTTTTCAATTAAATTCGCAACTCTGGTGTTGGGTCCGGATCTTCCGGCTTAAAATCCGGAATCACTAACAAATCACTAATGTCGACGCCCAAACAAAATAAAGAACTTCTAGGAAAAGGCATCCGTTCACTGCTTCAAAGTATCGATTCTGATCTTAAAACAAGTGCGGGCGAACTTAAACATGCTATTGTTGAAAATGCAACTGGTATTAACCGAATTCCTATAGCGGATATTGAAGCCAATCCTAAACAACCGAGAAGAGATTTTGATGAGCAGGCTATGAACGAACTCGCAGAGTCGATCAAACTTCATGATATCATTCAACCTGTCACCGTTTCAAAACTTCCCTCAGGTAAATACAGATTGATCTCCGGAGAAAGAAGACTTCGTGCTTCGAAAATTGCAGGCATTAAAGATATACCCGCCTATATCAGGCATGCAAACGATGCCCAATTATTGGAACTGGCCTTGCTGGAAAATTTGCAAAGAGAAGATCTGAATGCAATGGAAGTGGCATTGAGTTATAAACGGATGATGGAAGAACTCGATCATACACAAGAAGAGGTAGCAGAAAGAATGGGCAAGGACAGAAGTACCGTAGCAAATTTTATTCGGCTGTTAAAACTACCTCCCGATATTCAGCTCGCGGTTAGAAACGGAGAATTGAGTATGGGTCATGCAAGAGCCCTGATCAATGTAGATACGATCGATAAACAATTATATATTTTCAAAGAGATCAAGGATAAAGAACTATCAGTAAGACAAACTGAATCTTTGGTTAGAAATCTTTATAAAGCTGGCACCGTTAAAAAATCGGCCCGTAATCAATTGCCTCCCGCTTTTCAACGCATTGAAGATAAACTGGCAAGTCAGCTGGGTACAAGGGTAAAACTTCGTCATGGAGGTAATGGAAGCGGACAGATCAGTATTGAATACTACAGCACGCAAGAATTGAATAAGATCCTAAAGGAAATGAATGCGCAACTGGATTAACGCGATATTCTTAATTTTTCTTCTCCTGGCCTCAGTGGCCGGTCATTCGCAGAAAAAAAGCAATGAAAAAAAGAAGGATAGTCTTGTTCAGAAGACTATACAGAAGAATCGTTACGATTCGGCAAATAAAGCTCATAGCCCTAGAAATGCTGCCATCCGCTCAGCCATTTTTCCAGGCTTAGGGCAGATCTACAATAAAAAATATTGGAAACTTCCGATCATTTATGGTGGACTGGGATTAGCCGGTGGCATTTTCATTTATAACCTGGGAGAATATCGCGATACCCGTTTCGCCTACAGAGTGAGATACAATATGCGGGTAAATCATACCGACTCCTCCCTTTATGCCCAGATAAAACCTAAGCTCAAACCATTGGGTGAGGAATCGCTTCGTTTTTACAGAGGACAGTACCGACGTGATATTGATTATTCAGCGCTTTTCATTTTATTGCTATGGGGATTAAATGTAGTGGATGCCACAGTAGACGCGCATTTAAAAAGTTTTGATGTAAGTCCTGATCTTAGTCTTCGTTTTAAAGCAGGACATAGCAGTCTTGCCAACACAAACGGTCTCAGTGTGATTTTAAAAATTGGCAGGTAGAAAATTTTGCCGGAGAAATCCGTGCCAGCACCTATGCGGCTCCCTCTAATTAATATATACATTTGCCTTTATCAAGATTAGCTTATGAAAATCGCATTGATCGGTTATGGAAAAATGGGAAGGGCCATTGAAGAGATCGCCCTTCAGCGCGGACATGAGATCCTTTTAAAGATCGATGTGCCCAACCTCCATGAGTTTACAGTGGAAAAACTGAAAGCCGCCGATGTGGCTATTGAATTTACTGGTCCGAATAGCGCTTTGGAAAACATACGCAAATGCATTGAATGGAAAATTCCCCTGGTATCAGGCTCAACGGGCTGGATAGAACAGCTGGGTGCGATGAAAGCAAAGACCAAAGAAAATAATACGGGCTTCGTGTATTCAAGCAATTTCAGTATTGGCGTTAATCTTTTCTTTGAGCTGAATAAAAAACTAGCTTCACTAATGGTTTCGCATGCGGAATATGAAGTGATCCTGGAAGAGACCCATCATACACAGAAAAAAGATGCACCAAGCGGAACAGCGATTACGCTGGCTGAACAGGTGCTTGAACAGATCAAAAGAAAAAAACAATGGGTGAACAATTTGAGTGATCATCCGGACGATCTTGAGATAATTAGTCAACGGGAGGATCCTGCTCCCGGTACACATAGCGTAAAATATTCTTCTGCCATTGATACGATAGAGATCATTCATACAGCGCATAACCGCAAAGGATTTGCAGGAGGAGTTGTACTGGCTGCGGAATTCATCGCTGAGAAAAAAGGATTTTTTACGATGAAAGATGTATTGGGGCTTTAATCAATTATGAGATCCCTACTCCAACAAATAACACTAATGATCATAATACTGATCTTCGATCAGGGATATTTGTATGCACAGAAAGGAGATGGCTACCAGGATGCGATCAATCGCTATAGCGCTTCTCTCAAATTGGCAGAGAAAGCAGGTGATTCACTTTCCGTTTCCTATACGCTCAGCAATATCGCCGGCATTCTTGTAATTCAAAAGAAATTTGACGAAGCAGAGCATTTTTTGCTTCGTTGTCTTCATATCCGCGAACTGCTGAAAGATAGTTTTGCTATCGCGCTGGCCTATTCTGACCTGGGCACTGCCATGAGTGAAAAAGGAGAATATGATAAGG
>JAYTXP010000218.1:0-21283 GCA_043742885.1 Chitinophagaceae bacterium
AATTATCGTGCTTTTGAGATCATAGGTGACTCCATGCTGCCAACTCCAAGTGGTTCTGTTATAGTAGGAGAGAAAGTGGATAGTATTGAAGAAGTAAAAAATGATGTACCCTGTATTGTTGTTTCCCGCAATGAAGGAATAGTATACAAAAGAGTACAAAAAAATGGCCGTCAGAAAAATAAGATCACCCTCGTTAGCGATAACCCGATCTTTCATCCTTACACGATCAACACAGAGGAAGTAATAGAACTCTGGCAAGCGCAAGTAGTGATATCAAAAACGGGAACTCAGCAAAGATGGGATATGGCTCAATTGGGCAATGTGGTGAACAACCTCCAGGAGCAGGTAAATTCCCTTAAAAAAAGGATGAATTAAGGGAAAAACCATCAGGCCACTACATGCCCTTAGCTTATATTTGGTGGATCGAATGAGGCCATTATTCATTATTTGCAATCTTTCCCTTCTATTATTCTCCGGTGCACTCTTTGCTCAGGAAAAAAGGGTCATGGCTATTAAGGCTACTGAAGCACCAAAGATCGATGGATCACTGAACGATGCTGTCTGGTCACAGGCTCCTGTCTTAACTAATTTCATTCAAAATTTTCCCAATTATGGAAAGACTCCCACCTGTGTTACGGAAGTAAGGATCCTCTATGATAATAGCTCTATTTATGTTTCAGCCATGATACATGAAGATCCCGCCCTTATCAGAAAGCAGATCACTGCCCGGGATGCAGAATCACAAAGTGATGTTGATTATTTTTCGATATTCTTCGATACCTATCACGACCATCAGAATGGTTTTCAGTTCCTGGTTACTACTGCAAATGTTCAGACCGATGCTAAACTCGCTCCGAATATTGGGGGTGATTTCAATTCATTTGGCGACAGAACATGGGATGCCGTTTGGGAAAGCCAGGTGAAAATGCTTCCTACTGGTTGGAGCGTTGAAATGCGTATCCCATATATTTCACTGCGCTTTGCAAAAAAAGATATTCAGGAATGGGGACTTCAATGTCTGCAATACAGCCGACGCCTGAATGAAAGTAATTATTGGAGTCCGGTAGATCCTAAGGTGAATGGATTTGTAAATCAGTTTGGAACCCTGGAAGCATTAAAAGATATCAAACCTCCTCTTCGACTTAGTTTCTCTCCTTATGTAACCACCGGCTATCGTAGCTCTCCGCAAACAACCGGATATCTGAATGAATGGCTTCGTAATGGAGGAATGGATGTAAAATATGGTATCAATGAAAGTTTCACTGTAGATGCTACGCTGATCCCGGATTTTGGGCAGGTTGTTTCTGACAATGTTGTCAATAACCTTACACCTTATGAGGTTCGCTTTACTGAAAATCGCCAGTTCTTTACCGAAGGCACTGAAATTTTTAATAAGGCAAATCTTTTTTATTCACGAAGGATTGGTGCTACTCCAAAAGGTTACTCGGGAGTGCAGAATTTTGTGGAAAACAACCCTCAGTGGGAAATGATACGCAATCCCAATGTAACCCAGTTATATAATGCCACTAAATTTTCCGGCAGAAATAAACAACGGATGGGTATAGGTGTCTTTAATGCGGTCACTGCTCCTATGACTGCCAAGATCAGAAACAGAAGTACAGGTAAGGATTCACTGATAGAAACTTCGCCCCTTTCCAATTATAATATTTTTGTGATCGACCAGGCCCTTAACAGAAGATCCTATATCACTTTCACCAATACAAATGTGATGAGGTCTGGTACCGACCGGGATGCTAATGTGACAGCGGTTGATCTGGCCCTCTACGACAAGCAGAATAAACACGCTTTTAATAGCACGGTTCGGTATAGTAAGATTTGGGGAACAACTCCCTACGATGGATTTAATACCACTGTGAAATATGGTAAGGTCAGTGGAAACTGGCAATATTATATTTTGAATAATGTTGAGTCTGCTAATTATGATCCGAACGATCTGGGAATTTTATTTGCCCCTAACGAGATATCCTATAAGGGAAGCGTTAGTTACAGGCAGTTTCAGCCAACAAAAAGATTCCTTACCTATAACTATTCTCTGACACCCACTTTGCGATATACCTATAAGCCTTATGCCTATAACAAATTTGATATTTCTGCTTCCGCTTTCTGGATATTTAAAAGTTTCTGGGATATTTCTTTTCTTTTCAACGTAACACCGGGTCGTGAAAGAAATTATTTTGAATTGCGCACGGATGGCCGATACATCAGCTATCCAACCAATTATATCAGTGCAATATCCGGAAGTAGTGATAGTAGAAAAAAATTTTACTGGAGATATAATCTAACCGGGGCTTTTGCTCCGGATTATAATAATACGTATATCGGCATCGGTACCGGTGGTCGGTATCGTTTCAGTAATCGTTTTTCACTGGATATGCAAACTGACTCCCACCTGGAGAAAAATCAACTTGGCTACGCATTCGCAAGGGAAACCAATGGTGAGCCCATTGTTGCTTTCCGAGATAACCGGGAATATACTTCGGTTCTTTCAGGCATTTACAACTTTACAAGTCGGATGAATCTGACCTTAAGGGCCCGTCATTACTGGAACAAAGTGACCTATATAAATTTTCATAATGTAGATGCAAAAGGAATGCTGACCGACCGTGCTTTTATTAATGACAGAGATGAGAACTTCAATGTTTTTAATCTCGATGCATTTTATACCTGGGATTTTCGTTTGGGAAGCCGCCTGATCATTGGATATAAGAACTGGCTGGGAACAAACGAAATGGTCACGGCCACAGGTTCTAATACCTATTTATATAACCTGGGAAAAATGTTTGATCTGCGTCACGGAAATGAGATCACAGTTCGTTTTATTTATTTCCTTGATTATAATCAGCTGAGACGAAAATACTAGCAAACGCCACTTATGCCCATACATAAGTCAGAATTTATACTACCCATGCAAACCGCGCATTCACTGCATGACCAAACCTTTTGGCTTTCTCACGAAAGAACTATGTTTTGGGAAGAAAAAAGGACACTGATCGTAGCTGACCTTCATTTTGGAAAGTCAGGTCATTTTCGCCGATCAGGAATTGCCATCCCCCAATCTGTTTATAAGGCCGATCTGCAAAGATTGATATCCATTATTTTTTTATCCAGGGCCGAACGAATGATTGTAGTTGGAGACATGACACATAGTGCAGAAAATAAAGAGTTAGATATGTTCATCAAATGGCGAAAGGACTTTTCTTCTCTGCAGGTGGACCTGGTAAAAGGCAATCATGATATTCTCGACGATAACTGGTACACGAAGGCCTCCGTTTCCCTGCACCAAAATGAATTGATTGAAGATGGATTTCGTTTCAGACATGGTGATCAAAAAGAAGAAGAAACGGGAAATCATCTGTATACATTTTCGGGTCATGTGCACCCTGGAATTATACTTCGCGGTAATGCAAAACAGTATATGCGGCTTCCCTGTTTTTATTTTGGGCATAAGCATGGAATACTTCCCGCCTTCAGTCATTTTACCGGAACTTATACCGTAACTCCGAGAGAAGGAGAAACTGTGTTTGCACTTACTGGCAAAAGTATAGTGAGGTTTTAGCCTCAACCTTCTCAACCCTGCCTCCAGGCAGGCACTAAACCCTTCAACCCAATGTCATTCTTCTAATTCTGTCCTCTAATTTCTCTGAAGAAAGATCTTCCCTCATACTATCTACCTTAATTGGAAAACAGAAAGGGGTAAGTCTCTTCGGAAAATTAATTATGATCCTGGAACCTTGAATTCGCTCCAGCATATCTCTTAATCGAAGTTCTTCCATCTGCTGATCCATTACTTCCTGGTAAGCCTGCTTTATTAATAGATTATCCGGATCGTATTCACTGAAAACATTAAATAAAAGGGAGGCCGACGCTTGCAGATGCCTGGCTTTTTTCTTTTCTCCCGGCATACCGGGAAAAACCAGGCCCCCGATAACAGATATATCTCTAAATTTCCTTCGGGCCATTTCTGTACTATTCACGCTTCGCTGAATATCTATTAGCAGATCAGAAGTAGAAAACAATTCATATACATTGGTATCGTCTACCGGAATAGGTTGGTCGCTCAGTAATTCAAATCCATAATCATTCATCGCAAATGAAAAACTGATGGGCCTTATCCGGCTTATTCGATAGGCAAGTATGGCCGCCATGGCCTCATGTACCAATCTTCCTTCAAATGGATATACAAAAAGGTGAAATCCATCCTCTGTTTCAATTTGCTCTATCAGTAATTCATTTTGTTTTGGAATATCCGACAACTCCTGCTGCAGATCAAATAATGGTTTCAGCCTTATCAGTTCTTCCATCCGGGTATCTGCTTTCCCATAACTATCCAGTGTTTCTCTCAGCAGTTTTCCTAGGTTAGCACTCAATGGCATTCGTCCGCCGTTCCAGCTGGGCACCATGGATTTTTTTTTGTTGGATCTTTTCACAAGAACGGTCATATCCTTGATCATGATAAACTCCAGGATGCGCCCGGCCAGTGTAAATACATCACCCGCTTCCAGTCTTGAAATGAAATATTCTTCGATCATTCCTACATATCCTCCCCCCATGAATTTCACTTTCAGCATCGCGTCACTAACGATGGTGCCGATATGCATCCGGTGACGCATAGCCATTTTTCTGCTGTTCATTTTAAACAGGCCATCTTCCACCTCTACTTTCCTGAATTCGTCATATTGCTGCATGGCCTTCCCGCCCTCTGTAATAAAAAACAGGATCTCTCTCCATTCATCCTTGCTGATACCATTATAACAATAGGTGGAACTGACCTCATCATATAATTCTTCGGCCCTGAATCCTTCTGAGATAGCGAGCGTGTTCAGATATTGCATCAGCACATCATAACACATCAGCATGGGCCTTCTCTCCTCGATCATTTTTCTTTCAATGGCAGTTTTTAAAGCAGCAACTTCGACTAATTCAAGTGAATGAGTGGGAAGAAAATAGATCCGGCTTATTGCATCCGGACTATGTCCACTTCTGCCGGCCCTTTGAAGAAAACGCGCTACTCCTTTTGGAGAACCAACCTGGATAACGGTTTCAACCGGCCGAAAATCAACACCCAGATCGAGACTGGCAGTACATACCACGGCCTTAAGATTTCCAGTATGCAAATTTTCCTCTATCCAGGCTCTTAATTCCCGGTCAATAGAACCATGATGTAATGCAATGGAGCCAGCCAGCTCCGGACATATATCCAATAGCGTTTGGTACCAGGTCTCACTCATTCCACGCGTATTAATAAAAATAAGTGTGGTACGACTTTCCTGAATAATGGGAATTAATTTATGCGCCAGTTTGATACCAAGATGTCCGGCCCATGGAAATTTTTCTATCTCATCCGGAAAAACGGATTGAATCTCAATTTTTTTTGAAAGGTTGGCAGCAATAATATTATTGCCTTTCAGCTCTTCTTTATTTGCCTTGCTTTTATTTTGAAATCTTTTTAATGGTGCCAGCAGCACATTCTTCGCTTCCTCCAGGTTGCCTATAGTGGCTGAAATACCCCAGATGGAGCAGGGAGATTGGGAAAAAGATTCATGCACATTTATTATTCTGGATAGTGCCAGTTCAACCTGCACTCCTCTTTTGCTTCCCAGCAATTCATGCCATTCGTCTACTGCAATTGTATGTAAAGTGGAGAAAATGGAAGGATAACCTTTCTGTGCTAATACAAGATGAAGACTTTCCGGAGTGATGATCAGGATCTCCGGCATTTGTTTTTTTTGTCTGACTCTTTCTCCTGTACTTGTATCTCCATTTCTTATGCCCACTTTCCAGGGAATACCAAGTCCAATGATCACTTCTTCCATAACGCGGGCAATATCTGTTGCCAATGCTCTTAATGGGGTGATCCACAAAAGTTGAAGACCATTATTCTTTTTTTTATTGTAGGCTTCTCCGGTCTGATCAATATAATGTATCAGGCTGCCGAGAAAAACGGAATAAGTTTTACCACAACCAGTAGGAGCGTTGACAAGGCCACTTTGGCCTCTATTAATAGCATTCCAGGTTTCTTCCTGAAATTTAAATGGGATCATGCCCTTCGTTCGCAACCATTCTACCACGATCTCTTTACCACTGCGCATCGCTGCAATTTATTTCAAAGATGGGTTCCTTATTGTTTTTTTATAGAGCCTGCGCCGCTAATATCCCGGGTTACCACAGCATCTCCTTTATACCTGATATCGCCGGCACCGGAAACGCTGGCCTTTAGTGTTACACTGGCGAAAACCTCCGCATAACCTGCTCCTGTCAGTCCTACATAAGCGTTCTCAGTAAGCAGGTCAAAACACCAGATTTTGGTTGCCCCCGTAGCACCTATATGCAGATCTTTGGCCTGACCTTTTAGCCTGATCTGACTGGCACCAGTAGCACCCACGGTTATTTTTTCTGCCCTCACATCCAGATCCAATTCGCTGGCCCCGCTGAGATCAAATTTTAGCGGCTGACCATTTCCGATCTGGTTCTGACTCTTAATGGAACTGGCGCCAGAGATATCGAATTCATGGTATCTTGGATTGCTAATGTGAATGATCAATTTATGACTTGGTCTTAATGAATAGCCATCCTTTGTGTTGAAGATCAGCCGATCGCCATCCTCATTAATGCTAATGAAAGGGAGAAGATTATCATCGGCTTCCACTATCAAAGAGGCAATAGAATCCTGAGTGATTCGCACCTCGAAAGCTCCATTTACCTCCAGGTAATCAAAAGGCCTGATACTACGATTCTCCTTTACGATATTTCCATTGCCCCTCACTCTCTTCCCATCAACCATCCCACAGGAACTATTGATCATAACAATCGCGGCCAGGAAATAAATGAACTGCTTCATATGTTGGTTTTTGTTTTAGACTTATAAATAATACCTAAGGTTACAATATGACTTCCTTTTATATGTTCCCGGGTAAGAATTATCTTCGCGCATGACCGAAAAAATCCTCATACTCGACTTTGGTTCACAATATACCCAACTTATTGCCCGAGCCGTCAGGGAGGCAAATGTATATTGCGAGATAATCCCCTTTCACAAGCCATTTGAATTCAGCCCGGGCCTGAAAGGTATCATCCTTTCCGGTTCTCCGTTTTCTGTAAATGAGGACAGTGCGCCCGACATTGACATAAACGCCCTTAGTGAAAAACTACCGGTGCTTGGAATTTGTTATGGTGCCCAGCTGACAGCCAAAAAAATGGGAGGTCTGGTAGCAAAAAGTAACAAAAGAGAATATGGCCGGGCCATTCTTGCCAAAAAGGTTAACGACGTTCTTTTAAAAGATGTGTCAGAGCAAAGCCAGGTATGGATGAGTCATAGTGATACTATTCAGAAACTTCCCGAAGGATTTGAATTGCTGGCTACTACAGAAAGCATTCCCATTGCAGCCTTTAAAAAAGAGGCTTCAGCATCCCATTTTGCTATTTATGGTGTTCAGTTCCATCCCGAAGTATATCATTCCCGCGAAGGTAAAAAGGTCATTAATAATTTTCTTGTTGATATATGTGGATGCGCGCAGGATTGGACACCAGCGCATTTTATTACAGATACAGTAGCGAATCTTAAAAAACAAATTGGTGATCGTAAAGTAGTGATGGCACTTAGCGGTGGCGTTGATTCAACTGTTGCAGCTACATTGATCGCATGTGCAATAGGGTCTAACCTCCATGGAATTTTTGTAGACAATGGCGTGCTGCGTAAGGGTGAATTTGAAAATGTGATCAAAACCTATAACAAGATTGGATTGAATGTAACCGGTATTGATGCCAGACAAAGATTTTATGATGGACTTGCCGGTAAAACAGATCCTGAAGAAAAAAGAAAAGCCATTGGAAGTCTTTTCATTGATATTTTTCAGGAGGAATCAAAAAAGATCGCTGGCGTTGAACTTTTAGGACAAGGTACCATTTACCCCGATGTGATCGAAAGCGTTTCGGTTCATGGTCCTTCAGTTACCATAAAATCTCATCATAATGTAGGTGGGCTTCCCGAACACCTTCACCTTGAATTGGTAGAGCCACTCCGTTACCTTTTTAAAGATGAAGTAAGAAGAGTAGGAAGGGAATTAGGCATTGCTGCTGATTTGATCGATCGTCATCCTTTTCCGGGACCCGGCCTCGCTATTCGTATTTTAGGTGAGGTAACCGAAGAAAAGGTACAGTTGTTGCAGGAAGCGGATGATGTATATATACGTTTGCTCAGAGATAACAATTTATATGCAACGATATGGCAGGCTGGAACTATCTTGTTACCAGTCAAATCTGTGGGTGTGATGGGTGATGAAAGAACCTATGAATTTACAATAGCTCTGAGGGCCGTCACAAGTGTGGATGGCATGACCGCAGATTGGGCACATTTGCCTTATGAATTTTTAGCCCATGTTTCAAGCGAAATAATTAACACTGTCAAAGGTGTGAATCGGGTGGTATACGATATCAGTAGTAAACCTCCCGCCACCATAGAGTGGGAGTAGACGGGATAATCTGGATAGCATAATATGAAGAAAATTGTATTATTTTTTCTTGTTCTCATTTCACTGGCCGCAAAAAGTCAGACCATCCCGCGCATAGCAGTATTTGCTCCTTTATATCTTGATTCTGCTTTCAATGACACAACAGGCTATCGCTATGCAAAAAATGTATTCCCGAAATTTATCAATCCTGGTCTTGAATTTTATGAAGGCATTCAATTGGCCATAGATTCAATGAACCGGAGCGGAATACCCATGGAGGTTTACATTTATGACAGTCGTTCTGCGAAAGAAACACTGGAGGATCAATTGGAGAAAGCCCTGCACGATAGCGTTGGATTGATCATTGCCCATTGCAGCTCTCAGGAAATAAGAGCATTGGCAGATGCCGGCGCCCGGGCCTATATTCCAGTGATCAATGTGAATATGCCAAATGACGGGGGAGTAACCGGCAATCCTTTTTTTGTTATGCTGAATCCTAGCCTCCGAACACAATGCGAAGGCATATATAAATACGTTCAGAAATATTATTCGCTGGATCCTGTTATCGTATTTACCAAAAAAGGTCAGCTGGAAGACCGGATCAAAAATTATTTTTCGGATGCCGGTAAAGCAACCCGTTCGGTGCCAATAAAAATGAAATATGTTGAACTCAGCGACAGCTTTACAGTTGATCAGCTGAAAAAATATTTGGATACAACTGATAACTCGCTATGTATTGCCGGCACAATGGATGAGAACTTTGGAAAAAGATTGGTTCAGCAAATGGCCTCCCTTGCAAGGAATGGATATAAAGCCACCATTATGGGAATGCCTACCTGGGATGGCCTTCCATTTAATCATTCTGAATTTCGTGGGGTTGATCTAATTTATAGTACGCCTTTTTATAATGCCAAGCTGGATAAGGTTAGCGCCGGCATCACTAATTATTTTAAAGAATTTATGTTTGCCAGACCCACCGATATGGTGTTTCGCGGATATGAAGTAATGTGGAGATTCGGTACCATGTTAAAAAAATATGGCTCTGACTTTTCTTCAAATCTCACTATGAAACAATTCAAAGTATTTACTGATTTTGATATCCAGCCAGTCTTGTCAAAACAAAATATGACACTGGATTATTTTGAAAATAAGAAATTGTATTTCGTGAAATGGCAGGAAGGGGTGGTCAAACTGGTAAATTAAAGATTCACCATTCTCACTAATATCTTCACATTCCGGTTTCGGCCTTTATCATCTGTACAGGAAATCTTTACCTGCCCTTCTGTTGGTAAAAAAAATTGCTTCTCTGCTGGTGAACAACTTTTATAAAAGTGGTCATTGATATACCAATAAACCCGATCCGCATCATTGGCTGTTTTACAAACCAGTTCTAATGGTTCGGGATTCTTCTTGTTGATAAGGTATTCTGTTCCGTTTGAAGGAGATTCTATCACAGGGGCAGATCCCCTGAATATCGCTTCGCAATATGGATTATGCGGAGGAATACGTTCATAACGTATGCGATGATCATCATACCAACTCTGCATATCGGGTCCGGTAAGTTTATACCATTTCTTTTTATATCCGCTGGCAGGTGCGCAACTGCGGCAATAAGACATTTTTTCATCCGGACTTATCATTAGTTCTTCGAAATTATCGCAAGGCTTGGTTGAAGAGATCAGGGGAATAAAAAGATCCGTGGTCAGATGATCACAATGCAATGAAGGAACTAAACCGGTTTCACTGCATACCTGTTGTATATCACAGTCCGCCGGCTGACTGAACCATCCTTCATCACTATCGTAATCAATGCTGTTAAAGATCTTGAACAATAATGGTGTGGCCACATTGGCACCACTCAGATCCGGATTTCCAACGCCTGAAAAATTTCCTACCCATACTCCAACAGTAAATCTTTTATTATATCCAATACTCCATGCATCACGTTTTCCATAACTGGTGCCAGTCTTCCAGGCTATTTTAGGCATATGTTCTGTTGCCGCCCAGTTAATTGGAAAATCAGGCCGGTTTACCCGGGAAAGAATATCGTTGACCATATAACAGGCGGCCGGACTCATCAATCGCTGAGCCTTGGGGGAGTTATCAAAATTGGAATAGGATGTGGCGAAAAAATTTCCCTCATTAGCGAAAGAAGAGAACAGGGTCGTTAATTCTTCCAGGCTGGTTCCACAACCACCAAGTATCATAGAAAGCCCGAGTTTCTTTTTATCCTTTTGAATTTGTTTGAACTGACAATTACTAAGCTTATGAATGAATTGTTCTGTGCCCAGCATTTTCAATGATTTTACTGCGGGGATATTCAACGAATGTTCCAAAGCATATTCAATAGTTACATATCCATTGAATTTCTCATCATAATTCACTGGGATAAATCCATTGTAATTAACTGCCACATCTGTGATCACAGTTTTTGGCGTTAGTAGACCTTCATCAAAACAGAGCCCATAAAGTAGTGGTTTTAACGTGCTCCCTGGTTGTCTTATGGCCGCAGCTCCATTTACCTGTCCTCCATCGGTGGTATCTTCAAAACCGGATGACCCTACATAGCTGATCACCTGGTGAGTTACATTATCAATGATCACCAACGCCGCATTTTGTATATTTTTCAATCGCTGCCCTCTCACATAGTCTTCTACCAGCTTTTCGGCCTTCATCTGTGTATTCAAATCAATATGAGTTTGAATTGTGGATGCGCCATTGCCAGCTAGTTTTCGAAGTTTATAGGAAAGATGAGGGATGTATTTGGGCAAGGTTTGCCGGCTGGCGCTAAGGGGCTCTGCCAGGGCATCTTCAATCTCCATTTGGGAAAAAACATTTCTTTCTGCAAAACGGTGCAACCATTTATTTCTTTCCTTCACAATGCGGTCGTTATTCCGCCCGATGACCAGTTGCCCGGGACGATTGGGAATGATACTTAGTGAAGTGATCTCCGCAAGCGAAAGATGATCCGGATTTTTTTTAAAGTATAATAATGAAGCGGCTTTAACTCCTTCAATATTCCCTCCATAGGGCACTAGATTAAGGTAGAGTTGCAGAATTTCCTTTTTGCTGTATTTCAACTCCAGCTGAAAGGCACGAAACATTTCTCTGATCTTACTCCAAATATTTCTCTTTCCCGGCTCTAATGCTTTTGCAACCTGCATCGTAATGGTGCTGGCTCCCGAAGTACGTCTCATCCTGAAAATATTGTAGAAAAAAGCACGACCTACCGCTAAAAAATCCACGCCAGGATGAGAATAAAAATGACGATCCTCCTTGGCAACAATAGTTTTTTGTAAAAGAGGGGAGATCTCACTCAACTCCGTTTTCATTCTCCATTTCTGATCACTGGTCAGAAAAGCATGCACCACTTCTCCCTTATTATCGGTGATCACGGTAGAATATTCTACCCGGTCGGGAACAGGGAAAATAAAATTCAGCAGGAAAAAAATCAAAGCAAGAACCAGCAGCGAGATGCCTGTCCATTTAAACAGCTTTTTAAATCCTATCCTCTTCAATAATCGCATGCGCTACAAATATCCGTGTTTTATACACCCGAATGTTTCAGCTGCTCCTTGTGATTAACAATAATTTATTTAATTGGATTTGCAACCTGAACGGCGCCTGCATTATCTTTCCATTCAATAATTCCTATTATGGAACCCGACTCGTCCTGGCATATCCCGGACCTTCCTCCTTAACTTTTCCCCCTTCTCAGCCTTTGAGTAATAATCAAGCAGCTAAATTTTTTCTTTTATCAAACTTGCCTAACTTTTGTTCTGTTTCGATCATTCGCAATTACTCTTAACCTTAACTTATGCGCCTTAAACATTACCTGTTTCCGCTTCTTGCCGGAGCTATTTTTTTATCCTCATGTTCACGAAACAGTGCTACCCTCAGTTTTACAAACGCAAAAGGAGAAGTGCCTTTGCTGGGAAACCTGGTTTTTCGATTCAATCATTCGCTCGCAAAGGATTCCATGCTTAACAACTGGGATTCTACAGAATATTTTCGATTCGAGCCGGCCATAAAAGGAAGATTCAGATGGCAGGGTCCGGATGAACTGATATTTTCCCCATCGGAACCATTAGCTCCGGCCACTAATTATAAGGCAAAAGCAAAAAACGCCCTGCTTAAATACAGTAATTATAATTCTATTAATGGAGGTGACCTCAGTTTCAATACACCCGGACTTACACTAAATAGCGCAGAGGTCAATTGGGTAGGAGAAACAAATACAACTGCCATTCCCGAACTGGATCTTGTTTTTAATTATGCCGTAAACCCGGAGGACCTGCATAACAGAATCAGGCTGGAGGTGGAAGGCAAACCCACTGAATTATCAATTATAACGGCATCAGCTTCTGAAAAAATTTCTATAAAACTGCCTTCCATTAAATCTGAGGACCGGTCCATTGAGACCCGCCTGGTTATAGACAAAGGGCTTAAACCTCTGAAGGGAAATAAGCCCACCGAAGACAAGATCATTACTCCGATCACGATCTCCTCTCCCTATGTACTAAACATTAATTCAGTAGTAGCAGAACACGATGGAGCTGAAGGAGTGGTCCGCGTTTCAACTAGTCAGCAGGTATCAGGAAATATCAGTTCTTTTCTGAAAATTGAACCAGCTATTCCTTTTACAGTTGAGCCAGATGAAAATGGCTTTGTCATTCACAGCGATAAATTTGATGTTGTGAAGGCTTACTCTTTGTCTATTGGACAGGGCCTTCGTGGTAAATTAGGTGGAATGATGAAGGAAGAGTACCAGGGAGGCATAGGGTTCGGAGAACTGGAATCCAATATTAAGTTCACCAATAGCAAAGCCATTTATCTCTCTAAAAAAGGAGGAAAAAATATTGAAGTGCAGATCACAAATACTCCCAGGGTTAAGATCATCATTTCAAAGATCTATGAGAACAACCTGCTGATGGCTCATAAATATGGATATACTCCTGCCGACCAGAATGGTGGAGCTGCTGAAAATTATGGAGAGATCGATGGAGAAGGATATAGCTCTGATGAATATGGCGGAGGCGAAGGCGCGCTTGGTGATGTAATTTTTGAAAAAGAAATTGATGTTCAGAGCCTGCCTAAAACAGGGGCAGGTCGGTTGCTTAATATCGGCCAGTTCCAGGATATGCTTCCCGACTTTAAAGGAATTTATCATGTGATCGTTCGTTCAGCACAGGATTATTGGGTCAAGGATAGCCGATTTCTTTCTGTTTCTGATCTGGGCCTGATCACCAAACAAGCCGATGATAAAATTTATGTGTTTACTAATTCTTTGAAAACTGCTGACCCGGTAAATGGAGTTACGATCTCTGTTTATTCTGTGAATAATCAGCTTTTAGGAACAGGTACAACCGATAAGGATGGAGTAGCTGCTGTTGCTTATATCCGCCATGAGTTCAGTGGATTCAAACCCGCCATGATAATAGCAAAAACGGCGGATGATTTTAACTATTTGCCTTTTGGCAATTCCCGCGTAAATACTTCCCGTTTCGATGTTGGAGGCAAACGAAATAATCCTTCAGGATTTGATGCCTATGTGTATGCGGAGCGTGATGTATACCGGCCGGGAGAGAAAATAAATTTCTCCGTGATCCTTCGCGATGAAGAATGGAAATCGCCGGGCGATTTGCCATTAAAATTAAAATTTCTGCTACCCAATGGTAAGGAGTTAAAAACACTTAGAAAAAGTTTAAATGAAGAAGGTTCAATGGAATCATCCATTGATCTATCAGGTTCAGCAATTACCGGAAGTTATAATCTTGAGGTTTATACTTCCAATGATGTCTTGCTTGCCTCTAAAAATTTTTCAGTGGAAGAATTCGTTCCCGACCGCATCAGGGTTAGCACAAAATTAAGCCATGATTTTCTAAGGAAAGGCGAAAGTGCGCAGCTTACAATTAATGCCATGAGCTTTTTTGGTCCGCCTGCAGCCAACAGAAATTATGAGATAGAGATTCAGACTAAACAGAAAAATTTCAGTTCTGAGAAATTCTCTGATTATAATTTTAGCCTGGCCAATCAGACCAGTTTCTTTGATAAGCAACTCAGTAATGGTGTTACCGACGCAGAAGGCAATGCCAGTTTGAACTATTCGGTGCCAGCGACCTATAATAATATGGGAGCGCTGCAAACAAACTTTTATACCACCGTTTTTGATGAGACAGGTCGCCCGGTAAGCCGATTAACAAAAGTGGATATTTTCACACAGGATATTTTCTTTGGTATAAAACAAGACTGGTCCTACTATTTCCCTTTGAATCAGTCCATGAAACTGCAACTGATTGCAGTTAATAAGGATGGCAATGCGGTAAATGGAGCGGCAAGAGTGGTAGTGATCAAACATGAATACCGGACCGTTCTTACCAAAAGCGGTAGTTATTTCCGTTATGAATCTCAGAAGCAGGACAAAACCCTTTCCGATCAACAGATGAATATCGGTTCCAATACTCAATTCAGTTTTGTGCCACGCACGCCGGGCGATTATGAAGTAAGAGTTTATGCTAACGTTGCAAATAGTTATGTAAGTCGGAGTTTTTACAGTTATGGACCTTACGGAATGACCAATAGTTATTTTGACGTGAGTAAAGAAGGTAATATTGATATCGAGATCGACAAAAAATCATATCAAACAGGTGATAAGTTGAAAGCCCTGTTTAAAACTCCTTTTAGCGGGAAAATGCTTGTGACCCTCGAAACGGACCAATTGCTTTTTCACCAGTACGTAGAAGTGAATAACCGTACGGCCAGTCTTGAATTTACATTGAATGCTAATCATGTGCCCAATGTTTACATCACAGCCACTCTTATAAAACCACATGAGGTCTCTGATATTCCATTGACAGTAGCGCATGGGTTTAAAAATGTAAGCGTAGAAGAAAAATCACGTCGGATAGAAATGAGCCTGGTAGCACAGAAGAATGTCAGATCAAAAACACATCAAAAAATACAAGTGAAGGCTGCAGCCGGATCATATGTAACCCTGGCAGCGGTCGATAATGGTGTATTGCAGATATCCGATTTCAAGACACCAAATCCCTACGATTATTTTTATCAGAAAAAAGCATTGGGCATTACAGATTATGATATGTATCCTTTGTTATTTGATGAGGTTCGTGCCCGACTTAGCAGTACAGGCGGTGATGGAGAAGGAAACATGGATAAACGCGCCAATCCAATGCCGGCCAAAAGGATCAAAGTGGTTAGTTACTGGGGAGGAATAAAAAAAACGGATGGAAATGGTGTAGCGGAATTTGAGTTCGATGTTCCTCAATTCAGTGGTGAACTACGACTGATGGCGGTATCATACAAAGGGAAAAGCTTTGGTGCAACTGATCAAACTATGACGGTTGCAGATCCGATAGTTATCAGTACAGCATTACCAAGATTTCTGAGTCCGGGTGATACAGTGAATGTGCCAGTCACACTTACTAATACTACAGCAAAGGCGGCCAATGTTTCTGCAACAATTAAAGTGGATGGCCCTTTAAAATTAGTTGGAAACTCTACCCAATCTGTTTCGCTTGCAGCAAAAACAGAGGGCAGGGCGGAATTCAGAATTGTAGCCGAAAAAGTTATTAATGTCGGTAAGATCACAGTTACTGTAAATGGACTTGGAGAAAAATTTTCAGATGCTACTGATATATCAGTTCGCCCTCCTTCTACTTTACAGAAATATACGGGTTCAGGCTCTGTTGCCGGAGGCAGTTCTCAAAAACTTAATTTAGGAAACAGCGATCTGCTTCCGGGTTCTGTTAGCTATAGTCTGGTAGTAAGCCGTTCTCCTGTACTCGAATTAGGTTCTTTATTACGCTCACTGGTTCAATATCCTTATGGATGTACAGAGCAAACCGTATCCGCGGCTTTTCCGCAATTATATTATGGAGACCTTGCAGATCTGATGCAATCACGAAATGCTAATGAAAATAAATTGAGTGCGAATGCAAATATTCTGGAGGCCATTCGTAAAATAAAAATGCGGCAGCTATACAATGGAGCGGTTACTCTTTGGGATGGCGAAGGAAAAGAAGATTGGTGGACCACGATCTATGCAGCGCATTTTCTGCTGGAAGCCAGGAAAGCAGGCTTTGAGGTTGACAATAGTTTACTGACCACGATGCTGAATTATATCAATAACAAATTGAAAGGCAAACAAACAATTATTTATTATTATAACCGTGATCAGAAAAAAAAGATAGCACCAAAAGAGATCGCCTATAGTTTGTATGTTCTTGCCATGGCTGATCGCAGTAATGTGCCATCAATGAATTATTATAAGGCAAATTCTAATTTGCTTGCTTTAGATAGTCGTTACCTACTGGCAGCAGCTTATGCAGTGGCCGGAGATAAAAGGTCTTTTTCTTCTATGCTTCCTTCTTCTTTCAGTGGCGAAGAATCTGTGCCTCAGTCTGGTGGCAGTTTTTATTCGGATGTAAGAGATGAAGGTATAGCACTTAGCGCTCTGCTTGAAGTAGATCCCGGAAACGCGCAGGTGCCTCTGATGGCAAAGCATCTTATTTTGAAATTAAAATCGCGTAATTGGTTAAGTACACAGGAAAGAGCGTTTGCATTTCTTGCGCTTGGTAAACAAGCCAGGTCATCTAATGCATCTACTATAACGGCAGAAGTGAAGGTGAATGGAAAAGTAATAGGCACTGTTGACGAGGCTCATGGTAGCATTCAGGTTCCTTTGGACAATAAAGGAATGCCCGTTGTAGAAGTTGTAACAAAGGGAACAGGTCGATTGTACTATACATGGGAAACACAAGGTATCAGTGCTAGCGGCAGTTATAAAGAAGAAGACAGTTATATCAAAGTGAGAAAACAGTTCTATGATAGAAACGGTCACGCTATCAGTAATAATACTTTCAAGCAGAATGAACTGATCGTTGTAGGGATTACCCTGGAGCGCTCATTCAATACAGCGATTGCAAATATAGTGATCACCGATATACTGCCTGCAGGATTTGAAATAGAGAATCCAAGAACAAAAGAAATTCCTGGAATGGATTGGATCAAAGATGCAGCCATTCCAACCGCATTAGATGTAAAAGATGATCGTATTCATTTTTTTGTTGATGCGAATACCAGCAAACAGACTTATTATTATGCGGTTCGTGCAGTAACTCCCGGAAATTTCAGATTGGGTCCTGTAAATGCAGACGCTATGTATAACGGAGAATACCATTCCTATAATGGTGCAGGAATTGTGCGTGTCATCCGTTAATAAAAGGAAGAAGGAAAAAAAAGGTCGGAAGGGGAGGTGACGCTCCCCTTAACCGACCGAGACAAGGAAACATAACTGCGAAAACTAAAACATTCTGAGTATTGTGGTGATCAGCGTTGTGAGCCAGGCCGGCCAGTTATTGCCACCTCCTCCTGTGATCTCAAATACACAATTGCCATCACCAGAAAAGCAGGGGCATGCCACCACAGCTCCATTTTCTCTCACTCTCCGGCAGCCCCCGCATTCTGTTTTTACTGATGTGCATTTCCAACCTGCTTCTCCTCCAGCCACACTATTTACTGTAGCTGATTCACTTGTCAGTTCGCTAAGACTTGGCATATAAAGCCTGGTCACCTGTTCTGTCATTACATTCTTGATTAGTGTGACGCCAATACTGATCGTTTGTTTATCAGAGCTGGCTTTTAGAACAAGATATGCGTGTGATCCATTATCAGAAGGACTGGGATCATCGATCAGCAGATCTTCAAACTGAAATTTTTCATTTGTTTTTCCATCTCCTATGTATGGCGCAATGTCGTGCGCAAAGCGGATAGCGAAATCTTTTTTTGATATCAGTAATTGATATCCATCTGGTCCGCTGGAAGCAACCAGGAATTGTTGTCCGTATGTACAGTTTGTCAGCGTTAGTCCCATTAGCAGGGAAAAAATCAAATTCCTCATAATCACATTTTAACTGCCTACTCTTTTCTAACCCGGTTTTCGGCGTACCCGTATCATTCGGCCAATGATGGATCAAAATTAAATGGAGTGAAAACTAAAGCAAGGTGAAAATCAACAGATATTGATGCGATTTTCAGGTTGGTCATTGGGGAAAAGACCGGTTATAAAGGAGGGAAAATAAAAAAGCCTGGCTCTTTCGAACCAGGCATTAAAGCTTTATACATCACTACGATATCAATAATCGTTGTTGTAACCGCCGCTACCACCGCGATCACGGTTGTAACCGCCACCGCCGCTGCTGCCGCCTTTCTTGTAACCGCCGCCGCCGCCGCCGTTACCGCCGCCGCCGCCGCTGCCGAATGGTCTTTTCTTGAATCCGCCGCCGCTTCCGCCACTTCCGCCACCTTCCGGTTTAGGACGACTTTCGTTAACGACAATGCTTCTGCCGTCAGCGTCTGATCCGTTCAATGCTGCGATCGCAGCCTGGGCCTGCTCGTCATTAGGCATTTCAACAAAACCAAAGCCTTTGCTACGGTTAGTGAATTTGTCAGTCACGATTTTGGCTGAAGATACCTCGCCATAAGTGGCGAAGAGATTGGAAAGATCCTGATCCTTCAGGTTCCAACTGATGTTTCCTACGTAAATGTTCATGTTTGTGAAGTTTAAAAAAAATAAAAGTGTCAACAGAATACAGTAACCGATGAACATTCACAAGACATGAGAAACGTTCAGGACTTGAAAAACTGAAAGAACACCAAATGACGTAACAAATTAAGGTTTTTTCCACGACAAATCCCCAAAAAATTGCAAGCTCCAGCGGTATTCCTTTTCATTTGCTGATTATCAGTGTATTACCAAAAAGCTTAGGCAATAAAAAAGTCCCTGTTTCCAGGGACTACTTCCATAAGCTTCAATTATATTTTACTCTGCAACCACTTCAAATTCGAGTTCGGTGCTATGACCGTTACCGAATTCAATGTTGGCTTTATAGGAACCTAATTCTTTTACTTCGTCTACGATATGAATCTTTCTTCGGTCGATTTCATATCCTCTTTGCTCACGAATGGCCCTGCTGATCTGTAAAGTAGTAACTGTTCCGAAGATCTTTCCTGATGTACCGGTCTTAGCGCCGATCTTCAAAGGTCCTTCGTTCAGTTTAGCGATAACACTGTTGATCTCCGCAAGCATTTTTTCTTCTTTCTTACGAACCTGCTTCAGGCGTTCTCCCAGTTGTTTGCTATTGCTATTATTGTTCTCTACAGCCAATTGTCTTGGGAAAAGAAAATTACGAGCGTAGCCGTTCTTAACTTTTACCACTTCATTCCTGGCGCCGAGATTATCCACGTCCTGGATCAGAATAACATCCATTTTTTACTTTTTGTCCTTACCCAGCCAATTATTTTCAGGCTGTCCCTTTCGGTTAGAGTAAGGGGTTAATTGAGATAGTTTATTTCAAAAGATCCGTTACATAAGGCAACAATGCCATCTGACGGGCTTTCTTCACCGCATCTGAAACTTTGCGCTGATACTTCAGGCTGTTACCAGATAATCGGCGGGGTAATAACTTACCCTGCTCATTCAGAAATTTTTTCAAAAATTCCACATCCTTATAATCAATATACCGAATGCGATATTTCTTAAAACGACAGAACTTCTTAATGCGTTTGTCGCTTTTAATAGCGGTCAGGTATTTAATTTCGTTCTTTGCCATGGTATTATGCCTCCACTACTTTTTCAATTGATGCTTTTACACCACTTCTCTTTCTGGCATTGTACTCGACGGCGTATTTATCGAGTTTTGTGCAAAGCTGACGAAGCACTGCTTCATCACGCAGCATCTGGATCTTCAATTTTTCATTGAAGTCGGAGTTAGCTGTGTACTCCATTACCCAATACAATCCAGTCGTTTTCTTCTGGATAGGGTAGGCCAGTGATTTCAATCCCCATGGATTCTCAGCAACGACAGATCCACCTTCATCGGTGACCAGCTTCGCATATTTCTTTTGCGCAACTTTGAACTCGTCATCGCTCAGAACCGGAGTGAAGATCACCATCAGTTCGTAATTGTTCATTTTACTGTTTTTTTAAAATCGTTTACCCAATGGACAATCTCTCGTTTTCCTAAAAAGAGAAAGAATCTGCCGACCCCGGTAATATCCCGGGACAGATTTGGGGCGGCAAAGATATGAATTGCCTGCCAGAATCAGGTATTAGCTTCATAGGAAATTTTTAGCGTTCAATCAACTTCCATAACTGACATAAATCAATAAAAATCAATTAAATACAACCCCCATTGGTTGGGATTAAAAAAAAGGCCGTTTCGATTTCCCGAAACGGCCTTGATTATCAGAAAGTTTATATCAATGTCTGATGATTATTCTTTTAGTACCAATCAATTCATTCTTACTATTAATTACCTGTACCAGATAGACGCCCGAGCCGGTTGTAATATTTAGGTCAATATCAATACGACTGTAACTAAAAGATGTATTGAATATTTTTTGGTAGATGCGGGCACCATTCAAGTCATACAGATTAACAGTAACCTTTTCATTTGCCAGATTAAAGAATCGTACCTGGAATCTACCCGTATTAGGGTTAGGATATACCCAAACTTTGTTTGATTGTAATCCGGTTACTACTACATCCTGGGAATTGTTCTGGCATCCATTAGCATCAATATACAATAATCGGTAAATACCAATTCCATCAACAGTGATGCCTGAAAGAACTGATCCCTGCTGCTGCGGTCCGGTAAGTAATATTCCGTTAAGGAACCACCGATAAGTACCTCCCGTAGGATTTACACTGGAACTAATGTTAAGGCTTTGTCCAGGCTGCAAAGCTGGTGGTATGGTTGTCAAAATAGAAACGGTTGGCAGCGGGTTAACAAACA
>JAYTXP010000219.1:0-3911 GCA_043742885.1 Chitinophagaceae bacterium
CCCCCTCGAGAATCGAGATGATTCCCGCTTACTGATCTGGAAAGCCGGTTCTCTTTCTGAATCCACTTATTCTCATATAGCTGATCAGCTTCCTCCTGATTCCATGCTGATCTTTAATGATACTAAAGTGGTAGAAGCAAGATTGCTTTTTAAAAAACCTACTGGTGGTGTAATTGAAATTTTTTGTCTCGAGCCGCATGAATCCTATCATGATATTCAAACAGCCATGATGCAATATGGAACTGTAAAATGGCTTTGTCTTATTGGAGGCGCATCAAAATGGAAATCTGGACAACTGCTAAAAAAACAATTAACCTGCCTGGGCAAGCAAATAGAATTGACAGCAGAATTTTTTGAAAAGCGAGCAGGTATTTTTGCCATTACACTTAGCTGGTCAGGCCCATCATCTCTAACATTTGCAGAGATCCTTCACCTGGCCGGTGATATTCCTCTGCCTCCCTATTTGAACAGAGAGACAGAGGAAAAAGATAAAGTGAGATATCAGACCGTTTACGCAAAGGAACAAGGATCAGTGGCTGCGCCCACAGCCGGACTTCATTTCACAGAAAGAATATTCAATGAACTTTCCCGAAGGGAAATTCCTGTTGAATATCTTACTCTTCATGTAGGCGCAGGAACCTTTCAACCGGTAAAAGCCGACACCATGGCTGGTCATTTAATGCATGCTGAATGGATCGATGTGTCGATAGACCTGATCAAAAAATTATTAATTACAAAACATAAAGTGATTGCTGTAGGAACTACTTCGGCCCGAACGCTGGAGAGTTTGTATTGGCTTGGTAGAAAATGTCTTTCGCTGAATGAAGAAAAAAACAATTCAACCATTCCGGAAATTTTCCAATGGGACCCGTATGAAATGGAAGGTGATCATACAAGAGAATCGGCCTTATCCTCTCTGATTATTTACATGGAGCAACATAAAGTAGAAAGACTGATCACCCGCACCAGATTACTTATTGTTCCTGGCTATAAATTTAGAATGGTGCATGGATTGGTCACCAATTTTCATCAACCTGCCTCCACACTTTTATTATTGGTAAGTGCTATTACTGGAAATGACTGGAGAAGAATTTATGCTTATGCACTGGAGAAAGATTTTCGCTTTCTTTCTTATGGTGATGGATGCCTGCTATTACCGGATTAACTCCTTGCTTCTTTGGCCAATGGTAATTGTATATTGAACAAAGTTCCTTTACCCAGCGTGCTCTCGGCCTTGATCTCCCCATTATGTGCCTCAATCATAGTCTTAACGTAACTAAGCCCCAGGCCAAACCCTTTTACATTATGCACATTACCTGTATGTGCCCGGTAGAATCTTTCAAAAATTCGCTTTACGGTATCTCGGGTCATGCCAATACCATTGTCCTCAATACGAATATGAAAATATTTCGAGTCCGATTCTGTACTCAGTTTTATCAGCGGCGCCACATTCTCCTTTGCATACTTCACCGCATTATCTACCAGATTATTGATAAGATTTGAAAAATGCACTTCATCAGCATCAACAAGGTCAGTGGTTGCATTTAATTGCATTTCCACTTTACCATTTTTCTGCTCAAGCTGTAATTGAAAATTATCTACTACTTCTTCAATCAGTTCATGCACATGAGAGGGCTTCAAATTCAGGTTTACCTCCTGCTTTTCCAATTGAGAAGCTTTCAAAATAGTTTCCACCTGGCGATTCATTCGTTGATTTTCCTCTTTAATAATCGCACTGAAATAGCTCAGCTTTTGCCGGTCAGAGATCACTTTTTCATTTCGCATGGCATCTACCGCCAATGAAATGGTTGCGATAGGCGTTTTAAATTCATGCGTCATGTTATTAATGAAATCATTTTTTATTTCGGCTAGTTTTTTCTGCCTTACCATAGTTCTTACAGTAACGAAGAATGCGGCAATAATGATCAGGGTAAATACAACCGATAAAAGTATTCTCCAGAAAAGAGAGCGTATAACGATATTATTAAGGTTAGGCACCACTACGAAAAGGATCTCATTTACACTTAGATTTTCCCCGGCTGTTCCGCTCATGGCTTCCAGCCCCATATTATAGAGATAATTACTTGTCGTATCCTGGAATGCTGTCATAAAACCCTGAGATGTTTTTTCAAACACCATTACTTCGTTTTGAATGGAGGCAATGCCAAATTCAAATTCAATATCTTTCAGATTATTCTGATCAAATGCACGGCGAAACATGGATTGCACTTCCGCAACATCCACATGACTTCCAATAGTGGTTTTGCGATACAGATCAATAGAGAAATCATCCGGGAAAATGTTTCCTTTTTTCCCTCCACCCATCAGATCGTTTCCTTTATGCCTTGACAATTCTTTTTGAACCAGTTGCGTACTTTGTTCCACACTGTGTTTGAGTTGCTCCCTTCTTACCGATATCATGTTTTTCAGGGCCGCATTCTGGTTGATAATAATGCCAATCAGGGAAAGGCTGATCAAAATGGTTATTATGGTGAATATCCTTTTCATGTATCGGTGCCTAAGATAATTATTTTGGGGCCAATCATGCCTATACCGATTTGATTATTGCCGATATTTTAACGATTAAAAATCTTTAATTTGGACTATGATTGAACCAGCACCAGGCATATTACTGATCGCCGATCCTTTTTTGAAGGACGCAAATTTTCTGCGCTCTGTAGTGGTACTATGCGAGAAAAATGAGGATGGAGCTGTTGGCTTTGTACTAAACCGGAAATATGAACATACCCTCGATGAATTACTTCCCGACCTGAAAGGTCATGATTTTCCAGTCTATTATGGAGGACCTGTGCAGCTGGAGACCATACATATGCTGCATCAGTATCCGGAGGAGATTCCCGGAGGACAACAAATACTTGATGGAGTTTATTGGGGTGGCGATTTTGAAGCAGTGATCGAATTGCTTCATAAAGGTGAACTGGAAAAAGACAAAATTCGTTTTTTCATTGGCTACTCAGGATGGTCCAATGGGCAGCTGGAAGAGGAAATAGAAGAAAAAAGCTGGCTCACTGTAGACTCTGATCCCCAACTGATCTTTCAGACTGAAAACGGAAATGTTTGGAAAGATTCCATACGCAAATTGGGAGGCGACTATGAAATGCTGGTCAATTTTCCAATCGATCCCCAGTTGAATTAATTTTTTTATTATTTAAAAAAAGATATCATGAAATACAGATTTCTATTGCTGGCTTTTTCTTTTGTAATGATATTTCCCCGTTGCAATGTGATGAAGAATTTGGGGTTGATCCCTTCTGACCTTGAAATGGCATTGGGATTAAAAGAAGCATTATCACAGGGACTTTTTAAAAGTTTTGATGCTTTTGCAGACCCTAATGGAAATCCTATGGTTCGTTTTGCTTTTCCGGGCGAAGCCGCAAAAATTGAAAAAACACTGAACGATCTGGGATTGAACAAACTCGTTAACCAGGTCACTGGAAAATTTACCCGGGCCATGTCATCGGCTGTCAGCGCTTCAAAACCTATATTTCTGGATGCGGTACGATCAATGAGCATTCGTGATGCGGCAAATATTCTTATCACAGATAATACGCATGCTGCCACTGATTATTTTAAATCAAATATGCAGCCTTCAATGATCACTGCTTTCAGACCCATTGTTGATAGTACAATACGAATAGAAGGTGCAGATAGAGACTGGAACAACATTACTTCAGTCTACAATAAAATTCCTTTTATTGGCAAACCTTTAGAGAACAGTCTTACAGACTTTATTTCCGCCCGCGTCATTGATCTGATGTTTCTTAATGTTGCCAATGAAGAAGCGCAGATCCGCGAGAAATATGAATTTCGTAGATCTGACCTCACAAGAAAAATCTTTGGCTACGCGGAACAGGAATTAAAAAGAAGAAAAGCGCTTTAATAAAAAGTCC
>JAYTXP010000220.1:0-4015 GCA_043742885.1 Chitinophagaceae bacterium
CTAAGGCCTGTATATTTTTTTAAGGCTGTCTGGAATGGATAGATCAGGCCTTTATAAGCGCTGGCATCTGCTGTAACCTTTGTCCATATATCGATACCATATTTCTGGCGACCATAATTCACTAACAAATAGCCAAGAAAATAATGATTAGGTACAAAATCTTTCAGTGATCCATTTCTAAGTTTCATCCATGAATAATCTTTTTTCGCAAGCCATAGTGCAGGATAGGCATTCATAAAATGAGGAAGCCTTCCCCTTCCCTGCCTGCTTAGCGCTGTTTCATTATACACGGCATCTCCTTCAAAAAACCAATCAGGTATGGCAGCGTTGATGGCCAGTGAATAGCCATCTTCACCTGAGATCGCTTTCATTACATGACTTAGTCCATTATTGAAATTATTGAACTGCTGTACATGCCTGTATTCATGAATGGCCAGTTGATCTATCCATGGAATAGTGCCCTGCGAAAGATTATTTGGTTCAGGCGTTAAATAAAATTCGCTGCGAAAAGGACCAAGCCCTACATAGGCATTGGGCACATTGGTCTGACTTTGCAGAACGATATTTACTTTTTTTAACTGATGACCCAGTGATAAACTCTGTGAAGCCGTGAGACGGTGAACTATATCTGCCACCCGCTGCGCGGAGCTATCCCGCCCCGGATGAAATATGATCCTTGCCGTATCTGTATTGATCTGTTTCCATTTCACAGAGGAAGGTGTACCACCAAATTCCTGTCCTTGTGATACCTTCGAAATTGCGATCAAAAAAATTAATCCTATAATTTTATTCATAAAAATTCAACCTTTATTTATTCATTACTCTCCACTCCTAACTCCCAACTTCCTCCCTACCTGCTCACCATCACAAACCCTCCCCAGTAAAGTGGATCTTTATACTTCAGCGTGAGTTGCTGTTGTGCCAGCCGGAAAGCCTGCTGCCTGTCACCTGATTTAACCCAGTTAGTATAAAATGAATTCATCAGTATTTGTGTGGCTACATCATCCACTTTCCAGAGACTCATTATGATCGCATCGGCTCCGGCAGCCATAAATGCTCTTTGCAATCCATAAACTCCTTCACCTGCTTTTACTTCTCCGAGACCCGTTTCACAGGCACTAAGCACTACCAGGTCTGTACCCTGCAAATCAAGATCCATAGCTTCATAAGAGGTAAGAATCCCATTATTACTGCTATCAAGGGCGGGAGAAAGTTTATCAATTTCAGCTGCTCCTGCCAAAATCAACCCCGATCGAAGTAATACATTTTCCTTCGCATAATCTGCCAATACCCCAATGGGCCAGCTGGCTCTTGAAACATCCTTAAGAAAATATCCATGCGTGGCGATATGAAGTATGGACATATCATGAGCGGCCTTCAGATTATATTCATTTGCCTCCTTTTGAAGAAATTCAGATACCTGGTAACCGGAACTTTTAAGTAGTTTCTGTATCGCATCGACTTCTATACGTGTGCCCGGAAGTTGTGCGATCGTTCCTGTTCCATAATCAGGAAAGCCAAGTAAAGTGGCTCTTTTCACGGATGGATTTGCCTTCCTTAAATCCAGGAGATCGGCCGGATTACCCAGCAATACAATTTCCAATTCATTCAGCAGATAATCTCCGCCGGGTTTCTTGAATGTATATGGGTTTAGTTGCGTATAGATGCCATCGGGTGAGAAATATATTTTCTTCAAACTACCTGCTTCCCTGGCAAGAGGCGACCAGTAAATATCATAAGATCTCTCATCAGGTAATTTATTTTTCATTGAGATCCGATACTGACGAGCATATTTAATTTCCAGATCGTTGCCATTTTTAAAAATGATACAATGCGGATATTCTTCCCCAGCCTTTAATACTAAGGCCGCATAAAAACATGAATCAGAAATTGCATCATCAAACTTTCTCACGCGAATCATTTCTACAAGTGCCTCTCCCAAATTCAGTTTGGCCCTGAGATCTTCTGTATTTTTTCTGTTTGAAAATATAAGTCCGGAGAATTCAATGGATCTGGAAGAAAGCGATTTTTCCATACTATTGGTCGCATCCTGCAGGGAATCAAGACGGATACCCTGTTCTTTCAATTCCTCTCTTGAATACCCATATAGCACGGTCAGTTGTTCCTTATTATCCAGCCAGGCGGTATAATCCTTAATCAATCCCTTGTTTCCACTATTAAGAATAGAACGGCTAAGTTTACGGGACGAATTCAGCAAAAGACCCTTGGTGGCGATACGATAATCGAGCACCTGTTTTAAAATGGATGGATCCTTTGATGATCTTTGTATTGCGAAATTGTAATATCGTTCAAATCGCGGAGATAACAGATCCCAGTATTTTGTTTTTTCGGCTTCGCTCATGGGTGGAAAATATTTTTCAATAAATTCCAGGCTGGTCCCCAACAGTTTATTATACAGATCATTTGCCTCGTCCATTCTTCCCTGCTTCCAGTAAAGAATCGCCAGATCCTCTTCCGATTGCACATAGAGCGGATGAGTTTCACCCAATGATTCTTTGCGAAGAGCCAGCGCTTTTTCCAGCAGAGGTACCGCTTCATCAAAACGTTTTTTATATCGCAGAAAATTTCCCAGGTCGCTTATCACTTTGGCATAGGCCGGACTATTTTCTCCAAATAAATTTTTATAAATATCGGCAGAGGCTTTTAATTGCACTTCCACCTGATCTTCTTTCTTCATTAATAAATAAAGTATGGCCCTGTTGTTTAGCAGGTTTGCTTCCTCCACTGTTCCTTTGCTGATCTTTTTTTCCAACACATTATAAATACTTTCTGCCTGTGTATAGTTTCCCATTAATTGATGAAGTAGGGCCAGGTTGGAATAAATACGCTGATGCAGTCTGGGTGCAGGTTTGCTGTGTTGGTCCAGCACTGTCAGCGCTTCTTTAAGTGAGCTTACCGCCTGCTCATACCTTCCAATACTTTGATAAAGGATTGCCCGGTTATTTAATGCCGTTACATAGGCGGCTCCAGACTCTTCCTTGTTTTGCGATAGAATGGAAATACAAAATGCCAATTCCTTTTCGGCTTCATTATATTTCCCGAGATCATAATGAAGTACAGCCAGATTATTCAATGAAGCGGCCACGGCCTGATGATTTTCTCCCAAACGATCTCTCCTTAGGTCCAATGCTTTTGTGGTATAATTTTCCGCCTGAAAAAATCTTCCCATCGAAGTATATAATAAACCTTGTGTAGCCAGTGTTTTTAAATAACCCATATCATTGGTAAGTCCGGCTTTTTCAAAATAATCAGCTGCGTTTTCCAATCGATTGATGGCATACACATATTTGCCTGCAGCATAAGCGGATTGCCCAAATTGCAAATTAAGACGGGCATTATCTTCTTCAGAAAGATCTTGTTCACGGTAAAGTGATTTGGCGGCATGGGCCATCCGAAGAAATTTCGCGCTGAATTCATTTTGAGGTCTGCCACCCATCAATCCGGCGTTATCACTTAGCAAAATGGCATAATCTACTTCGGAGGAATCATATTCGGAGGTGATATCATTGAGTTGGTTGTAGACTTTTTCTCGGGCCTTCATTCGGGCATCGTATTTCGTATCATCCACCTCAGTCCTCGCCTTATTAACCGCCTTATTCCTGATCTTATTAAGGATCTGTGAAGAGCCTGGAAAAGCTAAATACAGAAGAAAGCACAAGGTTAGCAAACGCATACCTAAATTTAGCGAATGCTGCGAATAATCGTAGCTACCTATAAACCTTTCCACCTGCTAACCTGTAAACCTATCAACTTATCAACCCCTCAGCCTGAATTTTAATTACATCCAAAGATCTCGCAAAGCTTCGCCTTCAGATCCGGACCTCGTAAATTCCTTCCTATGATTTTTCCATTGGGGTCCACCAGAAAATTCTGGGGAATGGAAGAAATATGATAAAGTTTGGCAACGGCATTATTCCAAAACTGCAGATCACTGATATGCGTCCAGGTAAGTCCGTCATTATGGATGGCTTCCAGCCATTTTTCCTTCTGACCG
>JAYTXP010000221.1:0-8006 GCA_043742885.1 Chitinophagaceae bacterium
ATTTGAGATTCATACAGGAACCAAATGCGCTGAACTAACATGAAGAACCATAAAGATAGTTAATAATGGCTGAAAGAAGGGTTATATTTTATAACCCCACTGAAAATCGTTAACTTACAACGCATAATTGAGCTTAAAAACCCTTTAATTTTGCATCGCTTGAACAGATTGCCTTATCCGATGTTGTATTAACCTATCATTCACCAAGTAGTAGTTTATGTCTTTATTCGACAAAATCCTTCAGGAACCTTCTTACAAATGGCAGAACCAGGATGGTACATTAAGTATTCCTACCAAGGGCCAGCTCTGGAAAGAGGTTTTCAGTCACCTCAACATTTTTAAAAGCAAAAAGAATTGGATCTCGGTGGTCAGCGTTATAATGATTCTGAGCTTTCTTCCCTTTCTATATTTTTTTATTTTCAAGTATTTCACCTTGCCTCTTTTCGCGGTGATCCTACTTTACAGCATGATCGTAATGGGCACCCATGGTACCGTATGGTATCATCGTTACTGCACGCATAAAGCATTTAAATTTCGTAACGGGTTTTTCCGTTTCCTCACACAGAATCTGGTGATCCGCACTTTACCGGAAGAGATCTATTGCATCTCGCATCATGTGCATCATCTGAAATCTGACATGCCTGGTGATCCCTATAATTCACTGGCCGGGTTCTGGTATGTTTTCCTGGCGGAGTTCAATCATCAGACCATTAATAAAGATCTTTCTGAAGCAGACTATAATAAGGCCAGGAGACTGATGGCCCATACGGGTGTAGTGACAAATAATTTTAAACAATACCAGCGATGGGGCTCTCTGGCCCATCCTTTATATGTGATAGGCATGTGGCTGCTCAACTGGAGTATCTGGATCACGGTTCTATATTTTATCGGAGGAATGGGATTAGTGACGGCACTGTTCTCTGCATCGCTACTCTGGTTCACCCTGGTAAGAATATTTAATTTTACTGGTCATGGTAAGGGCGAAGTAAAACATGTGGATGGTCTTGATTTCGATCGAAGCAATCTGGCCATTAACCAAACCCGTCCGGGACTATTCACCGGGGAATGGCATAACAATCATCATCTCTATCCCGCAAGTGCCAGGGCCGGATTTCTTCCCGGTCAGCTGGATCCTGCCTGGATGTATATTTATGCGCTTTATAAATTAGGCGCGGTTACTTCGTATCATGATTATAAGAAAGTGTTTCTGGAGAAGTATGCGAAGGAGCAAAAAACGGAGACTGCTGCGGTTAGGGCAAGTCCGGCGAAATTCTAGTATATACAGGTTGAGCTGCCTACCTATAGGCAGGCAAGTTGAGCGCCTTCGGCTGGTTTAGCGCTTCGCTGTTGAGGATATACAGGGTACCTCACTTCGCTCGGAATTAAACAGCCGCCCCCTGGCCCCTAATGGGGAGGATGATTAGTGTAGCTGAGATATTCAGCGTTATTAATCATGAGTAGTTACAATCAAAAAATTTAAAACCAAACAAACAATGGGCAGGATCAAAACTCCCCCTTGTATTTTTTTTATCTCACCTACATTGCCATGTCATTTCGAGCGAAGCGAGTGACCTTGTACGCAAAGTTGCGGATCCAACAGCCAATGCACCCCCAGCCCCTAAAGGGGAGGTTAAATTGTTTTATCGAGATGTTCGCAGGTAATAATCATGAATTACTCGGTAATGTTTTGAAAACTTATTTAACACAGTAGTTCTAAACTAAACTCCCCTTTAGGGGCTAGGGGGCGACTGTTGCCGAAGGCCTAGCGAAGCACTCAACGGCGAAGCACTCAACAGCGAAGCGCTCAACTTGTATATCCTCAACCTTGTATATTTGTATTCATATGAATACCTACTTCCAAAACAAAATAGTCGCTGTTACCGGAGGCACCGATGGTATTGGACTTGCGCTGGTGGAAGAGCTGATCGCGAGGGGGGCGAAAGTAGCTACTTGCGGTCGCAATCACGATAAGCTATACTCTCTGCAAAAAACATTTCCTTCTGCTCCCCTTCATACTACGGTTACAGATGTCAGCAATGAAAATGATTGCCGTCGCTTTATTGAGACCACGATCAAAACATTTGGTGGTATTGATATCCTGATCAATAATGCAGGTATTTCTATGCGCGCTTTATTAAAAGATACCAGCACAGAAGTGATTCATAAAGTAATGGATATAAATTTTTACGGAACAGTTTACTGTACTAAATATGCACTGGATTCTATTTTGGAAAGAAAAGGAACCATTGTTGGCGTATCTTCTATTGCCGGTTATCGTGGCTTACCTGGTCGCAGTGGCTATTCTGCCAGCAAATTCGCGGTACAGGGATGGCTGGAAGCTGTACGTACTGAATTATATGGAGATGGCGTACATGTGATGTGGGTTTGTCCGGGTTTTACTGCTTCAAATATCCGCAGTGCGGCATTAAATCCGGAAGGACAGTCGCATGGAGAATCACCCATGGATGAAGGAAAGATGATGAGCGCGGAAGAATGCGCTAAACATATATTGAGAGCCGTGGAGAAAAAGAAGCGAACACTGGTACTCACTTTTACGGGGAAGCGGACGGTGTTTATGCAGAAGTTTTTTCCGAAATTGGCGGATCGGTTTACGTACAAGTTTTTCTTTAAAGATGGAAAGCTGGTCAAATAGTTGAGCCGTTGAGCTGTTGAGGGGTTGAGCGACCCTTCTTTTAGTTTTCAACTTTGCAGTTTTTCGAAGTTTAATAACTTTCGCTCATAAGCACAACCTGTATATGCTCAACCACTCAACCTCTCAACAGCTCAACATTCCATGCCTTTAATAACTCTAACATCCGACATAGGCAGTCCCGACTATCTCGTTGCTGCCATAAAGGCTCAGCTCCTTCAAATAAATCCCGCATTCCGAATAGTAGATATCTCTCATAATATTCCTCCTTTCAATCATCCGCAGGCCGCATATGTATGCCGATCGGCGATCAGTCATTTTCCCGCCTTTACGTATCATTTGATTCTCGTAAATATTTTTGATCAGAAGCCAAAACAATTATTACTGGCCTTTCATAATAATCAATACCTGCTCTGCGCGGATAATGGTTTGATGACAATGATCCTGGAAGATAAACCAGAAATGATGATCGGTATTTCTTTGGATCAAAATGAGCGCATGACCACTACCTATATCGCTAAGCGGATGGGAGAAGTGGTGCAACAATTGGTGAATGGAGAACCTATCCGGGATTTAGGAACTCCCGAACCGGAGTATCTGGAAAAAAGACATTTAAGGCCGGTCCTTGAAAAAGATTCTATAGAAGGACAAATCGTTTTTATCGACAGCTTCGAAAATGTGATCGTGAATATTACGCGTCAGCAATTCGAGGAACAAAGACAGGGACGTCCCTTTCGTATCAATTTCAAACGAGATGAATTCATCACCCGTATCAGCGATACCTATGCTGATGTACCCCAGGGCGATAAACTGGCACTTTTTAATAGTGCCGGATACCTGGAGATAGCGATCAATAAGGGGAATGCAGCGGGCCTGTTTGGGTTAAAGGGGTTTTCCGAACAGCAACAGAGCCAATTGAGTTATCAGACGGTTAAAATTTATTTCGAATGAGTTGAGCTGTTGAGGCCTTTGGCTGTTGAGTGCTTCCCTGTTGAGACTCAACCTCCTTAACCCAGTATATCCTCAACCTTCTCAACCCTGTATATCCTCAACCGCTCAACATCTCAACGGCTCAACGGTTCCTCTAATTCCCTATTTTTGCTGACCCCTAAACAGGGATAAAAAAACTCCTCAGAATGATGAATTTTAAAAGAACCAATAACATCACCGGATGGTTGGTGTTTCTGGTGGCTTTTGCCACTTATTTTTTGACCCGTGAAGCCCGTGGAAGTTTATGGGATTGCGGTGAGTTTGTATCAAGCGCCGATAAACTCCAGCTTCCCCACCCTCCGGGCGCACCTATGTTTGTTTTACTGGGGCGGTTTTTTATTATTCTTTTTGGCGATAATAAACTGATGGCCGCAAATGCTGTCAACCTGATGAGTGCACTGGCAAGTGCAGGTACCATATTATTTCTTTTCTGGACCCTTACCCATTTTGCTCGTAAGATGTTTGTGACAGTGGGTGAAAATCTCAATTCAAATCAACTGTTCACTACCATGGCCGCTGGTGTAGTAGGTGCACTCGCATATACTTTCAGCGATTCATTTTGGTTTAGTGCCGTAGAGGGTGAAGTATATGCCTTATCATCTTTCTTCACAGCTCTCGTATTCTGGGCCATGCTGAAATGGGAACATGCTGATGAACATGCAGGCATTGATCCGGCAGCAAGAGCAAGGGCCGATCGCTGGATCGTTTTTTTGTTCTTCATGATGGGGCTTTCTATTGGTGTTCACTTGTTGAATCTGTTGAGTATCCCTGCTATTGTGATGATCTATTTCTTCCGTCGTAATTATGATCATGAGGCATCGAAGGTTGATTATCTTAAATTGAAAAAAGATAATTTCCTGATCGGTACCGTACTGGCTACTATTTTGCTTTGCTTATTGTTAGTTTTATTCGGATATAATAACCGCGAGGCCGATCCGGTGAAATATGCATATCTCCTGGGATTCCTTGGTGGCATACTTGCTGTGGTGCGTTTGTATATGCGTTACCCTCATCTTAGAAAAATCGCTACGGCTTTCTTTGTTGGTTGTTTGATAACAGGGTTAACTCAATTAGGAATTATACAATACTCCATGAAAGGAGCCGGTGAGTTTGATGTATTCTTCAAGAATAACCTTCACCTTCCTTTCTTCTCTGGTTTCGCCTTTTATTTTATCGCTATTGCCGCGCTGATTACCTGGGCACTTCGATTCAGCGAAATAAAAATGAACCGCAAAGTATTGATCACCTGGTTCGCTTTGTTCCTGGCTATCTCTTCACTTCCGTTTATTGTAAGCACAGGATCTGGCGGAGCACAGATACTTAAATTCTTGCTTCTTTCTGGCGTTGGTTTGCTGATCGGTTATTTTATTCGCCCGAATGCCATTCGCATTTTAAAACTCGGACTCTGGTGCTATGCATTCATCATGCTGGGTTATTTCATGTATTTCACAACGATGATCCGCTCTACAGCGAATCCTTCTATCGACATGAATGATGTGAGCAATCCCATCAACCTGGTTTATTATTTAAGTCGCGAACAATATGGTGATGCGCCCCGTGTTTATGGTCCTCATTTCGCGGCATCTTATGAAAGAGATGCGGAAGGATATGTGAAGATCGATGAGGGTGAAATGAAATATGTAAAAGGTAAAGACAATTATATTCCTATTGGTCGCGATCGCAAGCCCGTTTATCAAAGCAGTGATATGCAGATCTTCCCACGAATTTGGGATGGCAGTCATGATCAGTTCCATGATGAATTTTATGCCGACTGGCTGCATCTCGATAAAGATCAGCAGACCGGAAAATACCAGGCTCCTTCTTATGGAGATAATGTGAACTGGTTCTTCTCATACCAGATGAGTCTGATGTACTGGAGATATTTCATGTGGAATTTTTCTGGTAAACAAAATGATGTGCAGGGTTTGGGTAATAGAAGAGATGGTAACTGGATCACTGGTTTTGATTTTGCAGATAAAAGCAGATTGGGTGATCAATCTAAAATGCCGGACAGCATAAAAAATAATAAAGCGCATAATGTGCTTTATCTGCTTCCTTTCATTTTAGGTATACTTGGATGTATTTACCAGTTCCTTCGCAATCGCAAAGACTGGCTGGTCAATTTCCTTTTATTCTTTATGACAGGAGTTGCGGTAGTGATCTATCTGAACCAACCGGGTAATCAGCCACGTGAACGTGACTATGCCTATGTGGGATCCTTCTATGCCTTCGCTGTTTGGATAGGATTGGCCGTGGTAGCCTTAGTCAAACTGGCTTCGCAAAAACTCAAGTCATTCCGTTTTCAATATGTACTCACGCGTGGAGGGATACTAACCTTCCTTATTACTATAATGAGTTGCGCCAATGATGTGAAATCTGGCGCATTGACTACTGCTATATTCGCTACGGTATTATTTGCGGCATTCACTGCCTTAGTGGCCACTATTATAAAAGCGGTATCCAATGCAGGTAAGAATGGCCTGATAGCTAACGTTGTTACTGGCGTTGTATGCCTGGCTGTACCATTGATGATGGCCCAGCAGGAATGGGATGATCATGATCGCAGTGCGAAACTTACTGCACCCGATGTGGCCAGAGATTATCTCGAAAGCTGCGCGCCGAATGCGGTTCTATTCACCTTCGGTGATAATGATACTTATCCTTTATGGTATGCACAGGAAGTGGAAGGTGTACGTACCGATATACGTGTGATCAATAATAGCTTATTAGGTATCGACTGGTATATCAATCAGCTTCGTTATAAAGTGAACGATGCCGATTCACTGGATGTGATCTGGACCCCGGAACAAATTGAAGGACATAACCGCGAATATCTTCAGTATAAAGCACAAGGAGATCCAAATACTTATTATGATCTTTTTGATGTCATGAAGAATGTGCTGGGTAAACCAAATCTTGATCCCGAAACAGGGCGCGATGTAGGTTATGGTGTATTTCCGGTAGGTAAATTCAAAGTGCCGGTAGATACAGCACTGGTAAGAAGTAATGGAACCGTGAATGTAGATGATGAGGTAGTTTCTGAAATGAGATTTGATATTCCGGAGAATAAATTAAAGGATGGATTAATGCGCAGTGATTTTATGATTCTGAATTTTATCGCTTCAAATCAATGGAAAAGACCGATCTATTTCACTTCTCCTTATGGTGAACTTGGATTTAGTCAGTACCTGAGAAAAGACGGGCTCTCCTATCGCCTGGTACCTGTACTCAGTAAATCACCGCAGAATAACTGGACCGTACATAAAAGTATGCGCACCGTTGGACTGGGTGGAACACAGATCAAAGACAATAATGATGCAGTGATCTTCAATAACCTGATGACCAAATTCGCCTTTGGTGCCATAGCAGGTAAATCTGTTTATTTTGATGAAGAGAACCGTCGTCATTTAATTGGCATTCGCGGTCTCTATGCAGAAGCAGCGGGTAATCTGGCTGATGAAGGGCGACTGGATGAAGCAGGTAAACTTTTAGAAAAATGTAATGCTGGTCTTGATCCTAAAAATTTTCCTTATGCAATGGTTAGTCGATATGGTAGTCATAACCAAACCAGCATGATCTTCCTGGAAGCATGTTATAAGGCCGGTAAAAAAGAACTGGCGGAACAATATCGTGTTGCGCTTCGTAAAGATCTTGAACAACAAAGAGCTTATTTTATCTCTATGAATAACGGACAGAAACCTGTCATTACTCAATACGGAGGTTCGGATGATAATAGTCCTTTGTTCCAAAGTCTGACCACAGAATACCAGATCAATGAAGCATTGCTGGTGGTATTGGATGATGTGGAGAAGAAATATGCGCCGGAGAAGCAACCGAAGGCGACAGAGATACCGAATCCGACGATTGAGAATCCGGGGAGACCGGGTATACAGGATACGACAAAGAAGAATTAATTATTAATATTCCCCAAAAAAGAAAGCCCCAACAAAAGGGCTTTTTTTTTGTTGTAATTTTATTCTCCTTAAAACAATGAAAGGCTTCCACTTTACAAAATATAATCCCTCTGACGGCAAATCCCGTTTCGACCAGTTGCTTGATATTTTCATGCAATTGCTGACCTATACCAGCGGAGAATTGCCAGAAGCTCTATCATGGATGAATGAACTGGATAAAAAATACCAGCTAACGGATGATGAATATGGAATGGGTGATTTTATTGAGGACCTGAGATCTAAAGGTTATATAAAAGATGATAATGAGACCGGCCAGATAAAGATCACGCCGAAAACTGAACAGGGTATTCGCAAAAAAAGTCTGGAAGAGATCTTTGGCAAATTAAAAAAGACCAAGCAGGGAGATCATCGCAGTTTTAAACCCGGACAGGGAGATGAGAACAGTCCGGAGA
>JAYTXP010000222.1:0-4951 GCA_043742885.1 Chitinophagaceae bacterium
TCCTGTAACAGTGATTATAGCTCAGGAAAGAAAAAAGGATATTTCCGCATCGCTCTTCCTGAAAAAAAATACCAGGTCTTTGATATGCCCGGTTATCCATATAGTTTTGAATATCCCATTTATGCCAACGTAGTCCGCGATACAGTTTTCTTTAATGATAAAGCTGGTGACTATTGGATCAACATTGATATTCCCCGGCTCTCTGGTCGAATACATATCAGCTATAAACCCATCAACAAGGAGAACCAGTTTGATTCACTGGTAAGAGATGGATTTAAGATGGCCTACAAACAGCATGTGGATGTATCAACGGGTATTGCAGACAGTCAGATGCTAACACCCAATGGCGTAGAAGGTATCTATTTTTCATTGAAAGGAAATACTGCTACAGCCAATCAATTCTTCCTGACGGATTCAACCAAACACTTTCTTCGGGGCGCTCTTTATTTTGATGCTAATCCCAATGAAGATTCATTGAGCATCGTGAATGATTTTCTTAAAGAAGACCTCAAGCATCTTATCAATACCCTTAAATGGAAATAACCAGTCTTACGGGATTGGCTATCTATAGGGATAGATGTACTATTTATGAATAACTGTAGCGCTATCTGCTGCCATGATTTTTCCTACACCTGCTTCTTCCACATCATCAGGGATACGACCGCGGCTGAATTCGCGAAGACGGAATCTACGGGTACCTGATTTTTTTACTTCATCTTTTACCTGGTTATTTACTTTCTTTTCCTCTTTCACCGTTTTATTCAGGTCAGTTTTTTCTGCAACCACTGTATTTTTATCGACCACTATCGGAGCAGGATCTTTTTTATCTTCCACATACATGGATTTGAATTCTTTTTTCTGACTAGTCCTTTTATAATCCACAAAGCCATAAACGGAAGCGCCAATCATCAACGCGGCGCCGGCGTACAACATTTTTTTCATTGTTTTTTTGTTTTATAGTCGGTTAATTATTGTGTGACGAAAGAGCGCAGGTAATTACGGCTCTGTCGGTATATTATTAATTCAGTCAGCAGCATATTTCCAATTACGCTGATCCAAAGAGAGATCTCATAATTCTCCAGATGTCCCCAGCCGAGAAGGAAGAACGCGATATGATAGACACGGAAAGTGACGGCTGTCATAGCCATGGCATAACTGCGCATCATCCAGATCTTATGCGCCACGATATTCCTTTTTTGAATGGTGGTTAATCCATAAAAGGTGGTGATGAACCACCAGGAGGCCATAAAAAGGAAGAGTGATCTCTCCCAGAAAGAACCTTTGGCGAAAAATGACATGTATAATCCGGTGGGTGCGCCGAGCACCAATACAACCATTACATAAACCTTTCCCGAAATACGATGAATGGCTTTTGGTTTTTTCAGAATATAACGGGAAAACTGGATCAGGGCCGTGGCTATACAGATAGAACCAGCTGCTATATGAATATAGAAGCAGGTAGTATAGACCCCATTTTGAAATAACAGGCTTCTTTCCTCTATGAAAATAAAATGGGGGTTAAAACTGAAATAGGGAAGGGTATTGTAAATAAGCAGGAGACTAAAAAAAGCGACCGGCAGCCAGAATATCATCTGGGATAGTATGCCGATAGAGCGTTGAAAAGTGAGCAGCCGGGAATTTCGCATACATGGTTTTGTATATGGATGCCTTTGCTGCATTTTGTCCATAATACTTGCCTGTTATAGCCTTGTTAAAGCAGATAAACTTGCCACTTGCTGTTCTTCCTTAAATTTGCGAATGATAATCATTGACGATATACTGGTCAGCGATGAAATAGTGGAGAAGCAATTTGTTTGCGACCTCAGCAAATGCAAGGGCGGCTGCTGTGAAGATGGTGATGCAGGTGCGCCATTGGAAAAGGCCGAGCTGGATATTATTCTGGAAGTATATGAATTGGTCAAGCCTTATTTAACTGATGCATCTATCAAAGAGATCGACAAAAATGGCAAATACCATTATGACCGTGAGTTTGGATGGGTAACACCGACCCTGGCCAGCGACCGTGAATTATGTGTGTATGCGAAAAGAGATAAAAAGGGAATGATCCTTTGTGCTTTTGAGCAAGCCTATAATGATGGGATCATCGGTTGGAAAAAACCTGTAAGCTGTCATCTGTTTCCTATTATCGCTTACAAGGCCGGCAAGAATGGATATCAGCGGATCAATTATGAGGCCCGCGATGGTTTATGCGATCCTGCCTGCGGATTAGGAAAGAAATTGAAAGTTCCCACCTATGAGTTTTTAAAGGAACCTCTGATCCGTAAATTCGGAGAAGCCTTTTATGGGGCACTGGATAAGATAGCAAAGGATTATTACGATCATAAATCAGAGACGAAGAAAAAATAAATATGAAAGAGACCGCGGCAAATTTTATGGCCAAATCAACGGTACGTTCTGGAGATAAAGAACACCGCCGAAAGATCAATTTCAATATTGGTCGCTATAATGCGGTAGTGCCGTTGGGGAAAAAGCAATTTCTGGATGTGAACCTGGCAAGGGAAAAAGCGAAGAATCAGAAATGGAAGGCCATTTCCCAACTGGATAAAGAACTGGAAAAATTTGAAGCCTTACTGATAAGAAGAGGAGTAAAAGTGATTTGGGCCGAGACAGTGGCGCAGGCGCAGGAAGAGATCGGGAAGATCTGCAAGCAGAAGAATTGCAAGACCCTGGTTAAAAGCAAAAGCATGGTAACAGAAGAAATCCATCTCAATGATTACCTGGAGAAAATGGGAATTGAATCAGTGGAGACCGACCTGGGAGAATATATTCAACAACTGGACGGAGAGGCCCCGTATCATATCGTTACTCCGGCCATGCATAAGAGCAAGGAAGATGTAGCGAAATTATTTCATGAAAAATTAGGCACTGATTCAAAAGCAAGTCCTGAAGAACTGACGCTGATTGCCCGTGATATTTTAAGGGAGAAATATGTGAAGGCGGAGGTGGGGGTGACAGGTGCGAATTTTATTATCGCTGATATTGGTGGTATTGCCATTACAGAGAATGAAGGCAATGCAAGATTAAGTTGTTCATTTCCTTCTACGCATATTGTTATTACAGGAATTGAAAAAGTCATTCCTTCTATTAATGATCTGCCGTTATTCTGGCCTTTGCTGGCAACCTTTGGTACCGGACAGCAATTGACTGTATATAATACTATTGTGACTGGTCCGCGAAAGGCTGGTGAGACCGATGGTCCTACTGATATGTATGTGATACTTTTAGATAATGGTCGTACCAATATTCTGAAAGATGAGAAGCAAAGAGAAAGTCTTTATTGCATAAGGTGCGGAGCTTGTTTGAATGCTTGTCCCGTTTATAAAAATATTGGGGGCCATGCTTATGAAGCTACCTATTCAGGGCCTATAGGTTCGGTGATCACACCGCATTTGAGAGGGATGGAAGAATGGAAGCATTTAAGTTATGCTTCCTCGCTTTGCGGAAATTGCACAGAGGTTTGCGCAGTGAAAATCAATTTGCATGAGTTATTATTAGAGAACCGGCATGAAGCTGTTACCAGTGGATATAATGGATCGGCCGAGAAATGGGCCTGGAAAGCCTGGAAGCAGGGCATGCTGCGCAGGTCATGGATGAATATGGCAAGTGGTAAAATGAAGAACTGGATAGTGAATTCGGTGGTGAAGGGCTGGACCGATCACCGGGGGAAGATGGAGTTCCCAGCAAAAAGCTTCAACCAGTTATGGAAAGAGAAGCATAAATAGCAGCGATAAAAAATACAGTGCTTATATATGCTGAACAGGACAGCCCCAGGCTGAGATATATCGCCGAGTTTGCGGGCAGGCAAACTATGGGAGAACCGTTCAGGGTGACGCAAGATGCGGATGAATACAGAAGTTCCGCTTTTCCAAAAATTAATTACAGTGAAAATAAATTGCAGGAAGGAGAGATCTGGATAGCTCCGCATGGATTATTATTTGAAAAAAATATTAACGAGCAGATCATTCATTGTTCAGAATTAAATGGGCTGAAAATATTTTTTCAGAACAAAACTGAATTGCACTTTGATATTTTCTCCGCCAGTTTTTATCTGATCAGTCGTTATGAAGAATACCTGCCGCACCAGGAAGATGAATATGGGAGGTATGGTCACCTGAATTCACTCGCCTTTAAAAATGGATTTTTAGATCAGCCATTGGTGAATAAATGGATGGCGGTGTTAAGAAAAAAGATGGGGGTGGAAGATCCCAATCGGTTTGAATTTATACCCACTTATGATATTGATGAAGCCTGGTCGTATAAGAATAAACCCTGGTTGAGGAATATAGGTGGTTTTGTTCGTGACATGCTGAAGGGAGATATGAAAAGAGTGAGTCTTAGAAATAAAGTAAGAGGAGGAAGGGAGAAAGATCCTTATGATTCATTTGATTGGATGGATGCCTTGCATGAAAAGTACAAGTTGAAGCCTTTATATTTTTTCCTGGTCGCTGAATCCGATGGACAATATGATAAGAATACGCTTCCATCCAATGAGGCTATGATGTCCCTGATCAAACAAATCTCCTCACGCTATGAGATCGGTGTGCATCCATCCTGGCGAGCTGGTGATCATCCGGTGCTTTTGAAAAAGGAGATGGTCCTTCTTGAGCAGATCTCTGCAAAATCTATCCAAATCTCCCGCCAGCATTTTCTGCGATTTAAATTACCCGAAGGATATCGTCGACTTATTAATGCTGGTATTAAAGAAGATCATTCCATGGGATACGGAACGATGAATGGATTTCGTGCTTCGGTAGCTACTTCGTTTTATTGGTTTGATCTGGAAAATAATGAAGCAACCAGTCTTCTGGTAAATCCTTTCTGCTATATGGATGCTAATTCATTTTTTGAAATGAAACAAACTCCTGCGCAGGCCTTGGAAGAATTGAGGCATTATTTAATTGAAGTAAGATCCGTGAATGGAAGGTTGATC
>JAYTXP010000223.1:0-6403 GCA_043742885.1 Chitinophagaceae bacterium
TACTTACTATTCATGCTCCTCTTACTTCAGAACTTGAAAAACTTTCCGGAAAAGTGTTGATTGGTGTTTTCCAGCCACTTTTTGAAAAGAACCAAATGAAAGAATGGGCAGCAAGAGGACTCACTGTGTTTTCTCTCGATATGTTACCTCGTACAACCAGAGCCCAGGCTATGGATGTATTAAGCTCTCAAGGCAATATTGCCGGGTATAAAGCAGTGGTTAATGCAGCCGCCATGTATCCACGATATTTCCCGATGTTCATGACAGCCGCCGGAAGTATTATTCCTGCCAAGATATTGATACTTGGAGCCGGTGTGGCTGGTTTGCAGGCAATTGCCACAGCTAAAAGATTAGGAGCAGTGATCGAAGTATTTGATACAAGACCTGCCGTGAAGGAAGAGGTAATGTCGCTGGGAGCAAAATTCATAGAAGTTGAAGGAGCGGCTGATGCAAGTAAAGCAGGTGGCTATGCGGTGGAGCAATCGGAAGATTTTATGCGTAAACAGAAAGCGCGAATTGCAGAAAGCGTAGCTAAATCGGATATCATTATCACCACTGCGCAGATCCCCGGAAAAAAGGCACCCATACTGATCACAGAAGAGATGGTCAACTCTATGCGAAATGGATCTATCATAATGGATATTGCTGCTTCCTCCGGAGGTAATACACCTTATACAAAGAACAATGAAACGGTAGTAGTAAATGGAGTAAGTATAGTGGGTAATTCCGCCCTGCCATCTACAATGCCTTCCGATTCAAGTAAAGTTTACGGGAAAAATATTCTCAATTTCCTTCAGCTTATCATAACAAAAGAAGGAGTGCTGAATCTGAGTTGGGAAGATGATCTGGTACAAGGTAGTTGTATTACGCATGGGGGAGCAGTAGTGCATGCGAGAGTGTCGGGTAGTGAATAGGGAGGTTAGGGGCGATAATTATAAATTGGAATTATTATCATAAAATATAAACAGATTAGCTAATGGCTTGAAGCTGGTAGCTAGAATCTCAAAAATAAAAAATGGAATCATTCTTCAACTGGATAACCACCAATCAGCAGATCATCTACATCGTGATACTAATGATCTTTGTAGGGATAGAAGTGATCGGGCATGTGCCCAGTGTATTGCACACACCGCTGATGAGTGGAGCGAATGCCATTCACGGCGTTGTGATCATTGGAGCCATCATCGTAATGGGTAAAGCGGAGGGAGATAATTATCTCGCCCTTGGCTTAGGTTTCCTTGCCGTAGTCCTGGGAACACTGAATGTGGTGGGTGGGTTTGTAGTAACTGACCGCATGCTCGAAATGTTCCGCAAAAAGAAAAAAAACTAACGAACTGCCATTATCATGGAACTGAACATACTGACCGTTTGCTACCTTATCGCTTCTGTCACTTTCATTCTTGGATTAAAAATGCTGTCAAATCCTGCCAGCGCACGCAAGGGAAACCTTATTGCTGCTACAGGTATGACCATTGCCATTATTGGCACTATTTTTCTTTATGAAGAAGACGGACAAAAATTACATAATTATATCTGGATATTTTCAGGCATTGCCATTGGTGGTATTATCGGAACACTGACTGCAAAAAAAGTGAAGATGACTGCTATGCCAGAAATGGTGAGTATGTTTAATGGTATGGGTGGTGCCTGTGCGGCCCTGATCTCACTGATCGAGTTCAGTCATATTCAGGATATGAGTGCGGAACCCACTGGTAAATTATTTATCATATTCGCCGGACTAATCATTGGTTCCGCATCCTTCGCGGGTAGTATGATAGCTTGGGGAAAACTGAACGGTTCCGTAAAAGATCATTCATTTAAAGGTCAGCATATTGTCAATCTTCTTTTGTTTTTTGTGGCAGTAGGGCTGGCTGCATGGATCACAATAACCCTTCCTGCGAATTCGCATTTTATGGTATACGGGGTATTGGCTCTTGCTCTGCTTTATGGTATTTTCTTTGTATTGCCTATAGGTGGAGCTGATATGCCCGTGGTCATTTCCCTCTTAAATTCATTTACAGGAGTAGCCGCTGCCTTTGGTGGTTTTCTCTATGATAATAAAGTAATGCTTACCGGTGGTATACTTGTAGGCGCAGCGGGAACCTTGCTCACCATTCTGATGTGCAAGGCCATGAACCGCTCCCTTGCCAATGTATTGATCGGTTCATTTGGTAGTGGTGCAACTGCAGCTGCTGCAGGAGGAAAGGCCCAGGGAGCCATTCGTGAGATCTCTCTCAGTGACGCTTCTGTACTGTTGAGTTATGCCCATCGGGTATATATAGTTCCCGGTTATGGACTGGCTGTAGCCCAGGCGCAGCACGTATGTCATGAATTGGAAAAATTACTGGAGAGCAAAGGAGTGGAAGTGAAATACGCCATTCATCCCGTGGCAGGTCGTATGCCTGGTCACATGAATGTATTGCTTGCAGAAGCAGATGTGTCTTATGAAAAATTGCTTGAAATGGAACAGGCCAATGAAGAGTTTCCAAATACTGATGTGGTACTGATACTTGGCGCAAATGATGTAGTGAACCCGGCTGCTAAAACAGATCCTTCTTCCCCGATTTATGGAATGCCGATTCTGGATGTGGAACTGGCAAAGAATGTGATAGTGAATAAACGATCCATGAAGCCAGGATATGCCGGTATTGAAAATGAATTATTCTACAGCAAAAAGACGTCTATGCTTTTTGGTGATGCAAAAAAAGTGTTGCAGGACCTGGTCAGTGAGATCAAAAATCTCTGACCTTTAAAAAAGATCTGTTGCAAATACCTCTTCAATTACTGGAAACATTACATGATGCAAAAGGGTTTGACCTTAATGCATTTCTATTAGTACATGAAAGTTCGGCTGCTATAACATCCGTTCGAATTAATCCGGCCAAGCCATTGCCGGAACCTCCTTCTTCAATTCGCGTTCCCTGGTCGGATTATGGATATTATCTGGAGCAGCGTCCTTCTTTTACGTTTGATCCTTTATTTCATGCCGGCACTTATTATGTTCAGGAAGCAAGCAGTATGTTCCTGGAGCAGGCATTAAAAAAATTGCTTGATCTTTCTCTTCCTCTTCGTGTATTGGACCTTTGCGCGGCACCCGGGGGAAAATCAACACATATTCAATCATTATTAAGTGCTGAAAGTTTACTGGTAAGTAATGAAGTGATCCGTTCAAGAGTGAATATTCTGCAGGATAACCTGGTCAAATGGGGCAGCGCGAATGTGATGGTAACAAATAATGATCCTCGAGATCTCTCACGATTACCAGAATTCTTTGATCTGATCATAGTGGATGCTCCCTGCAGCGGTAGCGGACTTTTCAGAAGAGAACCAGAAGCTATTAAAGAATGGAGTGAACATAATGTGGCTCTTTGTTCACAGCGACAGCAGCGTATCGTTTCAGATTGCTGGAGTTCATTAAAGCCCGGTGGTTTACTGATCTATTCCACCTGCTCTTATTCTATCCAGGAGGATGAAAAAATTTTTGATTGGATAAAAGAAACATTACATGGAGAGCCAGCCACTATCAGTTTGCAGGAATCATGGGGAATTACAGATACCGGGAAAGGCTATCGTTTCTGGCCCGATAAAATAAAAGGCGAAGGATTTTATTTATCTGTTTTTCAAAAAACAGATGAGGTAGAAATTAAGCCCGCCCGTGTAAAAAGAAGACCAGCCATAGTTCCTGCGAAGGATCTGCCTATTCTTACTGATTGGATGATCACAGAGGGGAATGCATTTATTCAACATGGAATTTCAGCCTATGCCTGGCCCTCGAATTTAAAAGAAGATATGTCATTGATCCTTCAGGAACTTCGCGTAACATATTCAGGCGTTTTGGCAGGAGAGATCATTCATGGAAAATTAGTGCCTGCACATTCATTGGCTATGAGCAAATTATTATCGCCTGCTTTGGAAAGAGCAGAACTTACAAAAGAATTGGCGATCCGGTATTTGCAAAGGAAGGATCTGGATATTCCTCCATCTTCCATTGGATGGAAACTTGCTTGTTTCGAAGGGAACCCACTGGGTTGGATGAACGTTTTGAAAAACCGGATCAATAATTATTACCCCGTACCCCTGCGCATACGAAAGGAGTCATAGTCCGAAAAATTCTTCATCTTTGTGCCCCAAGCTTCATTTATGAAAAGATCCTTACTTTTTTTATTTCTCTCTATGATGGCCCTTACTGTTTTTTCGCAGAAAGCAGATCTGTACATTAAAAAATCAGACAATGGTTTTTACCTGGAGCATAAAGTGGCTGCCAAAGAAAGTTTTTTTTCTGTGGGAAGACTGTACAGTGTGCACCCCCGCCACCTGGCTTCCTACAATAAACTAGATTATAATAAAGGGTTGTTTCTTGATAAGATCATTCGTGTTCCCCTTACAGATACCAATTTTTCTCAGAAGGCCAGCAAAGGCACACCGGTCTATTACAAAGTGGGTGAAAAAGATGATTGGGCAAGTATTTCAAAATCTTTTAAAGTAACTACTGATAAACTGAAGACCTGGAATGAGGGTTCAGTAAAAAAAGGGCAGAAAGTAATTATTGGCTTACTTCAGAGTCCGGAGTTCGTATCAAAAACATTTACGGCCAAAGCGGAGAAGGAAATGGTTAAAGAAGAAGATAAAAAGGAGAAGGCCGCATTAAAAGAAGAGAAAAAAGAACTGATCGCTGAAGAAAAAAAACCGGAAGAGAAAAAAGAGGAAAAGGAATTTGAGGCAAAAACAGCAGTAGAAGAAAAAAAGCAACCTGATAATAATTACAAACCCGGTTATTTCCTCTTTTCATTTGAGCAGCAGAAAAAAAATGCTCCATCGAAAAAGGAAGAAACACTGACCTGTGGCATTTTCAAGACCTCCAGTGGCTGGCAGGACGCGAAGTATTATTTATTGATGGATGGAATAAATCCGGGTACGATCATAAAACTGATCAATCCGGCAAATAACAGAACCATTTATGCAAAGGTATTGGGGGAGATGAGCAGTATCCGCTTAAACGATGGATTCAATATCCGTATCTCAAATGCATCGGCAGCGGCATTGGACATTGGAGATGAAGATAAATTTATACTGAAGGTTCATTATTGAAACGATAGCCGCGAAGAAATTCTGTGATCTCCATTTTCTTTTTCCCTTCCATTTGTATTTCCAGCAAATGGATATAGCCATTACTGCAGGCGAATTTCAGAAATGATTTTCCATCTGTTACCAGGTCGCCTTCAGTTTGTTCCGGAATTACTTTCTCTTTTTTCGTCCGGTAAACTTTAAGCATTTTTTCATTCAGCGTGGTGAATGCACCGGGAAAAGGGTTCAAGCCTCTTACCAGATTATGCACCTGTTCTATTGGCATACTCCAGTTAATCCTGCAGGTCTGCGTATTTATTTTAGGTGCCTCCCTGGTAGTATGATGACGCTCATGCTTGAATTTTTCCTGTAGCATAGGAACCAGCGATCCTTCGGCTAGTCCTTTTACAGTGCGTACCAGTAGTACTGCTCCGATATGCATCATACGGTCGTGTACTTCTCCGGCTGTCTCATCTTCTCCAATAGCAAATGAATCCTGCATTAAAATATCACCGGTATCGATCTCCTGTTTAAGGCGGAATGTTGTTACACCTGTTTCTGTTTCTCCATTGATCAGGGCCCAGTTGATAGGGGCGGCTCCACGATATTCGGGGAGCAGGGATCCATGAAGATTGATAGTTCCCAGGCCTGGCATATTCCAAACCTGTTCAGGCAGCATACGGAAGGCAACAACTATCTGCAGATCGGCATTCAGGGAGCGAAGTTCATCGAGAAAAACGGGGTCCTTTAATTTCAAAGGCTGAAGTAATTTGATCCCTTTTTCAACTGCGTATTTTTTTACGGCACTCTCAGTTAATTTCATTCCTCTGCCTGCTGGTTTATCAGGAGCTGTTACCACTGCAACAATATTAAAGCCTTGCTCTACAAGTGCATTTAGGGAGGCCACGGCAAATTCCGGTGTACCCATGAATATGATGCGTGGTGAATTCAAGAGGCAAAGTTACAGGCAAAATTTGTAGCTCCTTCCTGCCATTTCGGTCATTTGGATTAACTTTGCCCTTAATACAAAAAACTATTATGGCACAGGTAAAAAAAGGGGATAAGGTGAAAGTGCATTATCACGGTAAACTGACTTCAGGAGAGACTTTCGACTGTTCCGAGGGACGCGATCCCCTTGAATTTGAAGTGGGCAGTGGTAACGTGATAAAAGGCTTTGATGATGGCATCACTGGAATGGAACTAGGAGAAAAAAAAACCATTAATATTCCTTTTCCGGAAGCATATGGTCCGCGTAATCCAGAAATGGTGATCGAAGTGACCAAAGATAAATTTCCGGAAGATATGGAGATCGAAATAGGTCTTCCGTTGATGATGAGCG
>JAYTXP010000224.1:0-10687 GCA_043742885.1 Chitinophagaceae bacterium
CTGATGCAGGTGATGAGATATTCGGCGGTTATAATAAATATGATTATATCTCACGTGTAAAGCGAAAGATCGACCGGATACCTCTTCCATTGCGCAAGACTATGGCCGCGATCATGAGAAAAATACCCGCTCATACAATACCATATTTCAGCCGGCAGACTTTATTCACCACACGGTATAAAAAAATGACTCATTTGCTCAGTGATAATAGTTCAAAGGAACTCCTGCATAATATGAGCAGCCTGTTTTTTGATAATGAACTCCGAGCACTCTTGCTCCGCTCACCGGTTGCTCTGGCTACTTATTTTGATGAAGACCTGAAGCCCGAATACCGCGATGATCTGAGTTATATGATGGCCCTGGATTTTAAAACCTATATGCTGGATGATATTCTGCAAAAGGTAGATCGTGCCACCATGAGTGCCAGTCTGGAAGGCCGTGAACCTTTCCTGGATCAGCATATCATTGAATTTGCTGCCAGGCTTCCTTCCAGTTATAAATTGCATAACGGAGTTAAAAAATATATCCTTCGCGAGATCGTGCATCGCTATGTGCCCAAAGAAATGATGGAAAGACCTAAAATGGGTTTTGGTATCCCCATTGCCAGCTGGCTTACGAATGAATTACGTCATTTTGTGGAAGAGGCGACAGAAGAGAATTTCCTGGAGAAGCAAGGCCTCTTTAATAAGCAAGAGATATTAAAATTAAAAAAGGAATTCATGGCTGGCAAAGAACAACTACATACTAAGATCTGGTATCTCCTTATGTTCCAATTATGGTACAAGAAATGGATGTAGTCTCAACCCTTCGAGAAACTCAGGGCATCGCCCTCAACAGCTCAACAGCTCAACAGCTCAACTTGCCAAAAATCCTTTACATCTCTTACGACGGCATGACAGATCCATTAGGTCAAAGTCAGGTGATTCCTTATTTACTGGGCCTGTCAAAACTTGGCTATGGTTTTACTATACTGAGCTTTGAAAAAAAACCAAGGTTCTTAAAACTGGAGAAAAAAATACGTGCACTTTTAGAACCGGCTAATATCCGTTGGGAGCCTGTTTGGTTCACTTCAAGGCCTCCAATACTGGCTAAATTTTATGATATTATCAAAATGCGCAGAGCCGTTCTCCGATTGCAGGCACGCGAACATTTTGACCTGGTTCATTGCAGAAGTTATCCCTCCTCGGAGAATGGCTTATTACTCAAACGGAGGTTTGGCGTAAAGTTTCTTTTTGATATGCGTGGTTTCTGGGCAGATGAAAAAAAAGATGGTGGCGCCTGGAATCAACATAATTTTCTCTATCGAAGGATCTATCATCATTATAAGAAAAAAGAAAAAGAGTTTATACAAGAGGCAGATGCCATCATTTCCCTGACCGAAGCTGGAAAAAATGAGATGGCAGGCTGGATTAATTGCAAGCCGCTTTTTCCTCCCTATGTAATACCCTGTTGTGCCGACATGACTCTTTTCACGATTCAGACAAGTGAAGAAAAGAAGCAGGCAAGACAGCTATTAAATTTGCCGCAGGACAATCTCGTAATAAGCTATCTGGGTTCCTTAGGCTCCTGGTATATGCTTGATGAAATGCTGGATTTTTTTAAAACGATTAAGGCAACATATCCGGATGCCATTTTTCTGTTCATCACTCATTCCCCGGCTGAAATGGTCATTAGTAAATTAAAGGTTCGTGAGCTTTTACAGAATGATATACTGGTTGTGGCAGCAGAAAGAGAGCAGGTTCCTTTGTTTGCAAAGGCAGCTGATTTCAGCGTATCGTTTATAAAACCTGTTTATTCCAAAATATCCAGTTCCCCAACAAAACTAGGTGAATTACTTTCTATGGGAATCCCGGTAATAGTAAATAGTGGAGTAGGAGATGTAGAAAATGTAGTTAAAATGGTAGGAGGAGGGATCGTCATCAATGATTTTAAAAAAGAGAATTACGAGGAGGCAGCAAAGGGAATATCAGAAATTCTTAATCTGGATAGTAAATTGATCAGAGATAAGGCGGAGAAATTCTACAGCCTTGAAGAAGGAATTAAAAGTTATGCGTTGGTCTATCAAAAAATATTTAATATTTAAGGGCTATATGAAAATACTTTTCATAGTACCCTACCCTGAGCATCAGGCTCCCAGCCAGCGTCTCAAGTTTGAACAATACTACAAACATTTCAGAGAGGCCGGCATTACGGTCATACAGCGCCCCTTTGTATCATCAGCCTTATGGAAAATTTTATATAAGAAGGGACATTTACCTGCCAAGTTTTTTTATGTGATGGTTGGTTATGCTCAACGGTTATATGATCTTTTCCGCCTTCGTAAGTATGATCTGGTTTATGTACACCTTTGGGTAACACCTTTCGGCCCACCAATATTTGAATGGCTGTATTGTAAACTAGCCCGTGCCATCGTATATGATATTGATGACCTTATTTATCTCTCAGAAGCAAAAAGTACTGCCAATCGTTTTGCATCCATCCTGAAAGGGCGAAAAAAACCTATTTTTCTGATGAAGAAGGCAGATCATGTAATCACCTGCACGCCTTATCTTGACCAGTTCGTCAAAAAATACAATGCGAACACGACAGATATTTCTTCCACAATCGATACAGATCTTTATCGGCCAAAAAAGAATTATGAACTGAGGGAGAATGAACTTGTATTGGGCTGGAGCGGCAGTCATAGCACCTCAAAATACCTGTATCTTTTAGAACCCGTATTTCGGCGCCTTGTGGAAGAAAAAATTCCTTTCCGGTTATTGGTAATGGGGGATCCCAATTTTAAAATGGAGGGGATACCTGTTGAATCGCTTCCATGGAAAGAAGAGTATGAGGTCGAGGTGATCAGTCGTTTCGACATTGGCCTTTATCCTTTACCAGACGAGCGATGGGTCTATGGTAAAAGTGGTCTTAAAGCACTGCAGTATATGGCAGCCGGCATACCTACCATCGCATCGGCTATTGGAACGAACTTTCGGATCATTGTGGACGGGTATAATGGGTTTCTGGTAAATACCACCGAAGAATGGTACCAGCGAATAATTGAACTATCCGCAGATTTAGCACTTCGAAGGAAGATCGGCACCCGGGCTGCAGCAAAAGTTAACCAGTATTATTCGATCAAACAAAATAAGAAAACCTATCTCTCTATCATCTCACAGGTAACTTCCTCAAATTGAAGATTCCTTCATGTCAATGTTCCTACTAGTTCGTTTTTTTTCTCCTTTTGATATTATTGCCTTTCCGTTTGCCGTTTTTTTATGTTATAGGATCCTGGCATTCTGGATTAGGCGGGAAAAAGATCTTGAGATCCAGCACTATTACCGCCGGGCCTTTAATTTCAAGATCATCAGCGTTATCGTCTTTACGCTGCTAACCGAGTTTTATTTTAAGGGAGGCGACACTTCCTTATATTTTCAGGCGTCAAAGGATCTGCAGACTGCTCTTAGAGATAATTCCGATAATATCTGGCCTATTCTTCAAAGAGACCGGCTTACGGTAACCAGCCCTCTTTTCGATTATTTTTATTTTGATGGCTACGATCTGGATATGACCTATGGATACATGGTATCGCCGCCCAATTTTTTTCCTCCCAAACTGGCATTGATCCCATTGTATCTTTTCGGAGGAAGTTATATTTCGATCAATTTCTGCTTTGCATTCTTTGCCTTACTGGGAGGTATTCAGCTGTATCGTTTCTTTCTCCGATATTACCCTGCACTCAAAAGGGAATTGGCGGTTGGCTGTCTTTTTCTTCCTTCTGTGGTTTACTGGAGCTCCGGCCTTTTAAAAGACCCGATCACTTTTGGCTCAGTGGGGTTTGTCCTGTACGCTTTCTATAAATTGTTCAAAGGTGAAAATCTGTTTGGTTCTATCCTCTCCATTCTGGTCTTCGGTTTTTTTCTGTATATAATGAAGGTCTATATTCTGCTGGTATTGATCCTGGCCATCGTGGTCTGGAAATTTACAGAGATAAGCAGGAAGATCGACAACCCGACCCTTCGCTCCGCATTTACTTTTCTGGCATTTTTGGTTGGCGCTGGTGTGGGCGTTTTGTTAATGCAGTATTTTACCAGCATGGAAGCCGGTCAGGAATATCAGCTGGACAATCTGGCGAGTAATGCTGAACATCAACAGCAGATGTATTTTCAGATCAACCAGCAACTAAATGGAAAAGACTCCCATTTCACCATTGATACCGGTAATCCTGTATCGATGGTATTTGGTGGCCTGGTAGCTACTTTTTTCAGGCCATTTGTCTGGGAAATTAATACACCGATTGCTCTTTTGTCAAGTATTGAGTCAAATATATTTCTGTTTCTTACCCTGTTTTTTTTCATGAAGAAAGGGGTTGCCACTTTCTTCCGCACCTGTTTTTCTGATTCAATTATTTTGACCTGCTTTGTTTTTTCCGTCGTTTTTGCTATTGCGGTTGGAGTATCAACGGCCAATTTCGGCGCCCTTTCCAGATATAAAATACCCTGTATGCCATTTTTCCTGGTGCTGTTAATACTATTGTATAACAGGGTGGGACTAAAATATCCAAACTGGTTTAACCGGGTGCTGGATTTCGCCATACCTACCAGAAAAAAAAGAGTTTAAAAGCCCATAATTTCTGTTTTTATTGTATCAGCCATCTGTGGTCAATAGATATTGATAATATTATTTACCCATCGCTGTCAGGCTGAACCTTTATATTTGTATGCTGAATATCTTCATGAAAAGCCTTGATTTTTTTTCTGATAAACAACGTAGCGTTTCGAATTCTTAAAGGTTTTTTATGAACACAGCAGAAGTGATGGCTAGCCCCGGGTTAAGGAAAATGTCAAACAGGCCAATTCAATATTGCGATATTCCAGAGGATAATATTGACCTCAAAACAGTCGACTCCTTTGGCGAAGAATGGAAGTCCTTTCATGATTTCAATGACAAGGACATCCAGCTACTGGGCGAGAAATATTTCGACATAGTTGATGATAACATGTTGAACCAGGAATCCACCGTTATTGATATTGGCTGCGGGAGCGGAAGATTCATGAAATACCTGGCAGGGAAATGTAAAGAAATTGTAGGTGTGGAGCCCAGCGAAGCGATTTTTGTGGCGGATCAGATACTTGAGAAGGAAAAAAATGTTCAGCTGGTAAAGACCTCTACCGATAACCTCCCTTTTCCTGACGATCACTTTGATTTTGGCTATTCGCTGGGAGTATTGCATCATATCCCTGATACTAAAAGGGCATTAAGGGATTGCGTAAAGAAGATCAGGCCAGGGGGATATTTTCTATTATACCTCTATTACAATCTGGATAACCGGGAAATATTTTCGAGAATTTTATTTTCATTATCAAACTTATTACGCAAGGTCATTTCTAAACTTCCCCTGAGAGTAAAGAAGATAACCTGCGATATTCTCGCTGTATTACTTTATATGCCCTTTGTTGCTTTTTCCCGTTTCCTCCGTATAATAGGCGTCCCTCTTCGTATCCGCCAGAGAATACCGCTTCAGGCTTATGAAGATCAGCGCTTCTATATTATTCGCAACGATAGCTATGACCGCTTTGGAACCCCGCTTGAAGCCAGGTTCTCGAGGGTAGAAATAGAATCAATGATGAGTTCAGCTGGTCTTACTGAGATCAGATTCTCGGATAAAATTCCCTATTGGCATGCCGTTGGAAAAAAAGCGTAGGCTACTTGTCATTTGCCCTCATCCGGAAAATGCAGTCCCCGGCCAACGATTGAAGTATGAGCAGTATTTCAGCTATTTCCGGGAGAATAATATCGAGGTAGTTGTCAAGCCATTTATGTCCGAACGGTTTCAGCAGATCGTGTATAAAAAAGGCTTTTTTTTTGAAAAGTTTTTCTGGACCATTCTGGGATATTTAAAAAGGGTTCTTCTTCTTTTTTCTCTGCGCCGTTATGATGCTCTATATGTTTTCCTCTGGGTCACCCCCTTCGGTCCCCCATTTTTTGAAAGGCTTTATTCCTCGATTGCAAGAAAACTAATCTACGATATTGATGATCTTGTTTACCTGGCAGAAGCGAAAAGCCAGGCCAATAATATGATTGCCTTTTTAAAAGGGAGAAAGAAGCCGATCTTTCTCATGAAACATGCAGATCATGTGATCACCTGTACACCATTTCTGGATCAGTTTGTAAGGCAATTCAATCAACATACTACCGATATTTCATCTACCATCAATACATTACGGTACAGACCCCGTGAGGATTATTCTATTACTAATAGAAAATTAATACTGGGATGGAGCGGAAGCCATAGCACCTCAAAATATCTACGCCTGCTTGAGCCCGTTTTCAATAAGTTAAAGGAGAAAGGACTTGATTTCAAATTGATAGTTATGGGGGATGAAAATTTTTTCATGCCGGGAATTGATATTGAATCGCTGCCATGGAAGGATTCTTATGAGGTAGATGTGATCAATCGTTTCGATATTGGCTTATATCCCCTTCCCGATGAGCCCTGGGTTTATGGCAAGAGTGGACTGAAAGCCCTGCAGTATATGGCGGCTGGAATTCCAACCCTGGCTTCTGCTATTGGTACTAACTTTAGGATAATTAATAACGGAGTAACAGGATTTCTTATTAATAATGAAGAAGAATGGGTCAACCATATTATACAGCTGGCTTCCTCAAAGGAACTAAGGCAGACCATCGGCAAGGCAGCTGCAAAGGAAGTGGAGAATCATTATTCCATAAATGCTAACAAGCAAACCTACCTTTCGATTTTAGTAAGGATTTTTGGATACTCTTCCTGAATTCATTGAACATCATTCTTATTTCCTAATGCCTAAACTTATCCGCATTACCACCGCCCCGCTCTCATTGAAATACCTTCTTTCTAACCAAATGCGTTACATGCAGCAGCATGGCTTTGAGGTGATCATGGTTAGCAGTGAAGGAAAGGAATGGCCCGACCTGATTAACAATGAGCAATGCGAACATCGGATCATTCACATGACTAGGAAGATCACCCCATTTACTGACCTTGTTTCATTATGGAACTTGTATAAATTTTTTCGAAAGGAAAAGCCCGATATTGTTCACTCCCATACACCTAAGGCCGGATTATTGGCCATGCTTGCAGCAAAACTGGCCGGTGTTAAAATAAGAATTCACACCATTGCAGGATTGCGTTTCATGACAGCAATAGGAATCAAACGAAAACTGCTGGTGTTCATGGAAAAACTGACCGGTAATGCTGCTCAGCATGTATGGCCTAATAGTCAGTCCCTTCTGAATTATATAAAAGAAAATGGTTTGGTAAAAGAAAGCAAGTTGCAACTCATTGGTCATGGTTCAAGCAATGGTATTGACCTGAACCGCTATTCTCCAAACGCCCTCAACCATGAAAAACTTGAAGAGATAAAAAAAATGATCCATTATGACCCCTGTCTTTGCTATGTATTGAGCATGGGCAGGATAGTAAAGGATAAGGGGATGGATGAAGTAATGAAGGCATTTCAGATCCTGGCTGAAAAACACCCATCACTTCGACTAATTGTGCTCGGAACCCTGGAGGATGATCTTGATCCAATCTCGGATAAAGCAAGGAAGATCCTGACTTCTCATTCGGCAATTATTCGTGTAGAATGGAGCGATCAGGTAGAATACTTTCAGCACCTTAGTGACATGCTTATTCACGCATCCTACAGGGAGGGATTTCCCAATACGCTGTTGCAGGCCGGTGCCATGAATTGTCCTATTGTTTGTTCGGCCATTGAAGGAAGTGTAGACATAGTGACGCATAAAAGCACCGGATTAATTTTTGAACCCCGCAATGCCGAAGATCTCCTGGAAAAATGGGAATACGCATTGATACATAGGGAGGAAATAAGCCAATATGCGGCTAACTTACGTTTGAAGATTGAACAGAACTTTAGTCAGGAGTATCTTCATGGTTGCCTTAAAGAAAAATATATTGAACTGCTTAGTAAAGTAAAATGAAAAAATCAGTAGCAATCATTGGTTATTCAGGACATGCCCATACGGGAATTGATATTCTGAACTCCTGTGGCTATACAGTATCTGTCTATTGCGATAATGAAGCCAGGGATCAAAATCCATTCGGACTTGAATACCTGGGATCAGAAAATAATCCTGCTGTTCTGGAAATATTGAAGGGGTATGATTATTTTATAGGGATCGGGAATAATAATTCCCTACGCCGAAAAGTATTTGAACATGTCTCACCAACTTTAGGCTTACCGGTTAACGCTATTCATGCTTCAGCAGTGTTATCTCCTTCAGTGAAATTGAAACAAGGACTGTTTATTTCAGCCAATGTATCAATTAATGCTTTGTCTGAAATTGGAATGACTACCGTTTGCAATACAGGATCTGTTATTGAACATGGTTGCATAATAGGTGATTTTGTATTTATCGCTCCCGGAGCTGTGCTTTGTGGTGATGTAACTATTGGCGATAATACGTTTGTCGGTGCAAATTCGGTTATTAAACAAGGGGTAAAAGTGGGCAGCAATGTGATTATTGGAGCCGGATCTGTTGTTATACGGGATATACCTGATAATACAACCGTTGTAGGCAATCCTGCACGCATTATTCGTTCTAATTAATTTACCAGATGAAAGAAGCAATATCATACGTATCAAAAAGTCCTATCACTCAGAAGGAATATCGCATTCCGGAAATACCAGATGATCGCGAGGGAATAGATGAATTTCTCTTACATCATCCCGGGAAAAAAGTGGTGGTGGTGCAGGGATTAGGATTTGTAGGTTCTGTAATGGGATTAGTAGTAGCTAATGCACTAACGGAAGAATATGCGGTGATCGGAATTGATCTTCCCTCTGAAGGATCCTATTGGAAGATCCGTTCTATCAATGAAGGGGTATTTCCTGTATTGGCCAGCGATCCCAAAATCGGTCTCTATTATGAGAATAGCCGTCGCAAAAATAATTATTATGCCAGTTTCGATCCTTATGCGTATAGCAAGGCTGATGTGGTAGTAGTTGATATCAATCTGGATGTGAAGAAAATATCTGATCCTGCAACACAGGACCTCATAGATTATGATATTGATTTGGGTCCTTTTAAAAAAGCTATTGAAGCAATCGGTAATAATTGTAAAGAGAATGTATTGGTATTGGTAGAAACAACGGTGCCACCCGGCACTACCGATAAAGTAGTGGCGCCATTATTAAAAGAGTGTTTGGCAAAAAGAGGTATGCCTTTAGTGGGTCTTCGTGTAGGACATAGTTACGAGCGCGTGATGCCGGGTTCTAAATATGTAGATTCTATTCAGAATTTTTACCGGGTATTCGCGGGTGTAGATGAAAAAAGTGCGGATGCCGTGGAAACATTTCTTCGCACCGTGATAAGAACAGATGAATATCCGCTGACCAAATTGGGACATACTAATGCCACCGAAATGGCCAAGGTGCTTGAGAATTCTTTCCGCGCCATGAATATTGCTTTTATGGTGGAATGGAGCCGGTTCGCGGAAGAAGCCGGTGTGGACATTTATGAAGTGGTGAATGCTATTCGCATGCGACCCACGCATAAAAATATAATGCTTCCCGGATTAGGAGTAGGAGGCTATTGTCTTACTAAAGATCCATTGCTGGCCAGCTGGGCCAAGCAACATCTTTTTGGGAGTGAAGAGCCATTGCTGCAAAGTGAAAAAGGCGTAGACATCAATGATAAAATGCCCCGCTATGCTTTTGAATTCCTGCGTTCACAATTTCCGGGATCATTAAAGGGAAAAAAAGTGTTGCTGCTGGGTGTAAGCTACCTCAATGATGTGGGCGATACCCGTTATACTCCTGTAGAAGGTTTTTATAACTGGCTGGAAAAGGAAGGAGCTGAGATCCATTTGCATGACCCGCATGTTTTATACTGGGAAGAAAAGGATATCCGCATAAACCAGGATCTGAATAAGATATTGGATGAAGATTTTGATATTACGGTCATTACTACTGGTCATAAAGATTACCGGAACAATAAATCCCTGATTGAAAAATTGCTTTCAAAACCCGCCGGTTTTTTATATGATACCATTGGGGTATGGAGCAATGAGGAGATTGATCTGCTTTCCTCGAAGCATGTGGTGAAAGTGATTGGGAGAGGAGATCTTTAGAAAGGTTGATTAGCCTGCTATCGCAGGCAGTTGAGGAACTGCCTTTGGCAGTTTAGTTGAGTAGCCTGCATTGGCAGGCAAGTTGAGCGAAGATTTTTTTAATCAGGACTCCTCGCTCAACCTCTCAACCTCTCAACCTCTCAACAGCTCAACTTATCAGTCCTCAACCTCCTCAACCTTCTCAACTTTAATTAATTTCAAATGAATAAAAAGGTCCTAATCCTCGGAGGTGCCGGCTTCATCGGATTCAACATTGCCAAATTTCTGGAAGCGAATCTTGATTATGAAATAACCATTGCTGATAATTTCATGAAGAAGAATCGTGATGAGGAATTTGAGAAATTATTATCATCGCCCAAAGTGAAATTGATTGAAGCCGATTTTTCTCAGGCAGAATCTTATGATCTGCTGGATAAGGAATATGACCAGTTGTATATGATGGCGGCATTAGTGGGAGTAGATAATGCCAATACCAAACCTCATGAGGTGATCCGTATCAATACGGCACTTACATTATATACATTAGAGTGGATACGGCGTTCAAAAGTCGGGAAGGTTGTGTTTGCCTCTACC
>JAYTXP010000225.1:0-6199 GCA_043742885.1 Chitinophagaceae bacterium
TATCAAAGAAAAAAAATTAACTCTCCCACTAATCTATACACTGAATAATGTTGACAGTTCTACCAGAAGAAAGATAATTTATATTGTAAAAAATCAAAACCAGGAAAAGGCAAAAGTAAACTGGGTGATACAACAGGTAAATGAAGCGGGAGGAATATTGTATGCTACAGAAAAGATGAATGCTTTCAAGCAGGAAGCACTGACAATACTTCACAGTTTTCCCGAAAGTCCTTTACGACAAGGCATGGAAAATATGGTACTGTATGTGACAGACCGCAAATATTAAATGCAGTATCAAAAAATGGGTGATTGAGAATGCTGAACAAGAGATGGACCTTAGTAAATTCTGATAAAGCGCTTGCCAACGAACTTCAACGTTCCCTGGGCATCAATTCTTTATTATGCCAGTTGCTGGTGATCAGAGGCATTCGCAGTTACGAAGAAGCTAAAGCATTTTTTCGTCCCGACTTAAATGACCTGCATAGTCCATGGCTCATGAAAGACATGGACAAAGCCGTAGCAAGGATAATACTTGCGATGCAGTCACACGAGAAGATTCTTGTATTTGGTGATTATGATGTAGACGGCACCACCTCTGTAGCTGTAGTGTATAGTTTTTTGCAAAAAATATATACGGATGTAAATTTTTATATCCCACATCGCTATCGCGAAGGATATGGGGTGAGCAAGGCAGGTATTGATCATGCGAAAGAAACAGGTTGTTCATTGATCATTTCATTGGATTGCGGAATAAAATCAATTGAGCTGATAGCCTATGCAAAAACAATGGGTATTGATTTTGTTATTTGCGACCATCACCTTCCTGATGAAATGCTGCCACCGGCTGTTGCCATTTTGAATGCGAAACAATTCGATTGCCACTATCCTTATAAAGATCTTTGCGGATGCGGAGTTGGATTTAAATTAATTTCCGCATTAACAGAAAAATTAGAGCTTCATCCGGAAACGCCTAATCAATACCTGGACCTGGTAGCTACTGCCATTGCGGCTGATATTGTTCCGCTTACCGGAGAAAATAGAATACTTGCATTTCATGGTTTGATCAAAGCGAACCGGGAACCCAATCTAGGAATAAAAGCATTGATGAAACTAAGCAATATGACAGGAGAGATGCAGATACAAAACCTGGTTTTCATGATCGCACCCAGAGTAAATGCTGCCGGCAGAATGGATGATGCAAGAAAAGCGGTGCAGTTGTTTATCGCTTCATCACTTGAAGAAGCGCTCTTGTACGCAGAAATGTTGCACAGTGATAATACTGACCGCAGAGAGGCGGATAGTACAACCACCGAAGAGGCACTTGCTTTACTGGAAGCAAATACTCAATGGAAGGATCGCAACTCCACCGTAGTGTTTCAACCACACTGGCATAAAGGAGTAGTAGGAATTGTTGCATCCCGTTTGATCGAACATTATCACCGGCCCACAATTGTACTAACCAGTTCCGGCGAGTATGCTGCAGGAAGCGCCCGAAGCGTTCCCGGATTTAATTTATATGAAGCCATCCATGCCTGCAGAGAACATTTATTGGGCTATGGCGGGCATTTCGCTGCGGCAGGACTTACACTGGAAAAAGAAAATGTAGAAATATTTCGAGAAAAATTCGAGTCGGTGGTGGCAGCTAATATAAAACCGGAACAACTGATCCCCGAAATACTTTTAGATACCGAATTAAAACTGGAGGATATCAATCAGACATTTTACAGTATTCTTTGCCAGATGGAACCATTCGGTCCGGAAAATCCAAGGCCTATTTTTTTAATAAAAAATCTGCAGGATAGCGGATGGAGCAAGATTGTAAAAGAGCTTCACGTAAAATTTTCATTACAGGATGAGAAGACCACCACTAGTGGAATTGGATTTAACATGGCTGGTAAATTCCATTTTCTTGAAAAGAAAAAGTCTGTTGATATCGCCTGCACCATTGATGAAAATGAATGGCAGGGACAAAAATCATTGCAGTTGAGGATCATTGATCTCCGACCCTCTGATAACTGATCTCCCTGATTTTTCTGACCTTTTGTATCCACTTTTCCGATTTAATAAATTCTTTTTGTCATTTCATGGCTTTATGAAGTGTAAAATTTAGCTTCGCTCACTCAAAATGCTCCCACATGAGAAAGCACTGCTTTTTTTTACTTTCCTTCTTTTTTGTTTTTACAGCAACTGCCCAGATATCTCTCACTGGCGGTGCCTATACACAGGGTTTTAATACGCTTGCGAATAGCGGTACAACAAATTCGCTTACCATCACCGGATGGCAATTGACAGAAACTGGTGGAGGAGCCAGAGATAATGAACAATATGCTGGTGACAATGGTGCCTCTAATTCGGGCGACACATATAGTTATGGGGCAACAGCCTCTACAGAAAGATCACTTGGCGGCCTTCAATCGGGTACGCTTATTCCGGTGATCGGCGCCAATTTTACTAATAATACCGGGGGCACCATCACTCAATTGCTGATTAGTTATACCGGCGAACAATGGCGCATGGGTACGCTGGCCAGAGAGGACAGGATGGATTTTCAATACAGTCTTGACGCAACCACTCTGGCTACCGGCACCTGGGTTGATGTGAACAGCCTGGACTTTATTGCCCCTGTTACAACCGGAACTATAGGTGCGTTAAATGGAAATGTTTCCGCGAACCAAACAGTCATCACCTTTTCAATTACTGGTCTCAGTATTCCTAACGGTGCAGTCTTTTTCATTCGCTGGCTTGATTTTAACGCATCCGGATCAGACGATGGACTATCTGTTGACGATTTTAGTTTAACCCCAACCAGTTCGGGTGGCGGTGGCACCAACCTTTCCATTAATGATTTATCTATCAACGAAGGAAATGCAGGCACTACTAATTTTACTTTTACTGTCAGCCTCTCAACTCCCGCAGGACCAGGCGGAGTAAGCTTTGATATTACCACAGCTGATAATACTGCTATCCAACCTACTGATTATACTTCAAATACATTGACCGGGCAAACCATTCCTGCAGGAAGCAACACTTATTCATTTACTGTAGTGGTGAACGGCGATGGAACGGTGGAAGCCAATGAAACTTTTTTTGTCAATATCACGAATGTAACAGGAGCAACGGTTACAGATGGGCAGGGGCAAGGCACAATATTAAATGATGATGTAAGCATTGTACCCATCGCACAGATCCAGGGAACAGGTAATAGTTCGCCTTTAACAGGATTAACCGTTACTACCACTGGTATTGTTACTGGACGAAGAAGCAATGGCTTCTTTCTCCAAACACCAGATGCAAATGTGGATAGCGACCCTAATACCTCCGAAGGAATCTTTGTCTTCACCTCATCCGCACCGCCCGCTGCTGCCGCTGTAGGTAACAGTGTAAATGTTACAGGCGTAGTTACTGAATTCATACCGACTGCTGACCCCAATAGTCCCTCACAAACTGAACTCATCTCCCCTATTGTTACTCTAAACAGTTCAGGCAATGCTTTACCTGTTGCGATAGTGCTGACAGCAGCTAATACCAATCCTTCAGGAAGTATATACCAACTGGAGAAATTTGAAAGTATGCGCGTACAGGTGAACTCACTCACTGTAGTGGGACCTACTCAGGGTTCACTGAATGAGCCTACAGCCATATCAACCTCCAATGGATTCTTTTATGGTGTGATTACAGGGATTGCGCGTCCTTTCCGTGAACCAGGTATCCAACAACCAGATCCACTTCCACTCGGTGCACCTGCCACTGTAACAAGATGGGATGCCAACCCGGAACTTATTTCTATAGAGAGCGATGCAATCGGCGGGGCCATTATTGATGTTACTACCGGTGCCATATTGACCAATGTTGTTGGGCCTTTAGATTATGCCAGCCGCAACTACAGGATCGATATTGACCCGGCCATTCCCCCGGTTGTGAGTAATAATAGTCTTACCTATACGGCAGTTCCAGTAGCCAATACCAATGAATTGACAGTTGCTTCATTCAACGTGGAAAGGTTTTTCGATACAATAGATGACCCGGGTGTGGGAGATGCAATACTGACCCCGACGGCCTATGCCAATCGTCTTAACAAAGTCTCATTGGCTATTCGTAACGTACTCAGAACACCTGACATTATTGGCATGGTCGAGGTAGAGAAACTATCCGTTTTGCAGGCCATCGCTACCAAAGTAAATAACGATATGGTAGCAGGTGGAGGAACTAATCCAAATTATGTAGCTTATCTCGTAGATGGAAATGATCCGGGAGGAATTGACGTAGGTTTCCTCGTTAAACCTTCTCGCGTTAATGTTGGGTCTGTAATCCAATATGGTGGAGCAACCACCTATATTAATCCAAATAACGGACTTCCTGAATTATTGAACGATAGACCCCCATTGGTACTTACCGGCACTTTCACTGGCGTATCCTGTATCACAAATAACAATATCCTGGTGATCGTAAATCATCTTCGGTCACTTAACGGAATTGATGATCCTGTTGATGGCAACCGTGTTCGTACCAAGAGAAGAGCTCAGGCAGAATACCTTGCTAACCTGATACAGGGTTTTCAAACTTCTGATCCCGCATTGAATATTGTAACAGTCGGTGATTACAACGCCTTTGAGATCAGTGATGGTTATGTAGATCTGATTGGAACAATCAAAGGCACTCCTACTCCTGCCGCTAATGTGGTGCTTGCCTCCAGTGACCTGGTTAATCCCGACTTGACTGATCTGGTAGAAACCTATAATGCAGCTGAAAGATATTCCTACAGTTTTGTTGGTAATGCACAGGTGCTAGACCATATTATTGTAAATGCAAATCTGCTGGGCAAAGTAACCCGTTTCAGTATTGGCAGGCTTGATGCGGATTTCCCTGAAGTTTACAGGAATGATCCTAACCGGCCAGAACGTATTTCTGATCATGATGCACCTATCGTATATATCAGCTACCCTTCCACCCCATCTCCAACTATTACCTGCCCGGTAAATACTACGGTGGCCGCCTGCCAGACACAGCTTGTAGTTAACTCACAGTTTGCCTCCTGGTTAGCTACTGCCTCAGGAAGCGGTGGTGTTAACGGATTATTGACAAACAATAATACTGGAGCACCATCTGCTTGCGGTGGATCTACTACGGTTACGTTTACCTATACCAATGATTGTATTCCAACTTCGATTACCTGTACCGCTACATTTACTGTTACTGCTTCACCAATAGTGTTGCTGAACTGCCCGGTGAACATTTCTGTTGCTTCTTGTCAAACACAGGCTGCTGTTAACTCCGCATTCGCCAACTGGTTGGCAACTGCATCTGCCTCTGGTGGCTGTAATGGTGTGTTTTCAAATAATAATACCGGTGCCCCATCCGCATGCGGTGGATCCACCGCGGTTAGGTTTACGTACAATACCGCAAGTTGCAGTCCTGCCGTTTCCTGTAATGCTACTTTCACGGTTGCTAATCCTCCTGCTGTGACTATTACCTGCCCTGCAGCTCTTACAGTTAGCTGTGTTGCAGCGGTTCCAACTCCGAATATCGGCTCCGTAATAATAAATAGTGGGTGTGGTGTTATTGTTTCCCATGTTAGTGATGTGATCAGTAATCAAACCTGCGCAAATCGTTATTTTATTACCCGGACCTATCGTGGAACAGATATTTGTGGTAATAGTAGTACCTGTACGCAAATCATTACGGTAAATGATCAAACGCCTCCGGTACTAACTTGTCCGGCAAATATTATAGTAAACACTACAATTGGTACCTGTACTGCCGTTGTGAACTTCACGTCCACAGCAACGGATAATTGTAACGGCCATGTTACTATAGTTAGTGTGCCAGCTTCGGGAAGTGTATTCCCGATCGGAACTACCACCGTTAATAATACTGCAACAGATGCTTGTGGAAACAGCAGTGTTTGTTCATTCACAATTACTGTAATTGATGCGCAACTACCAGTGATCAGTCTGCAGCCGGTTACCCGCTATGTTTGTGAAGGCGGTAACGCAACTTTTACAGTGGTTTCCTCTAATGCTATCAATTATCAATGGCAGCAGTGGAATGGCAATAGCTGGGTGAATATCGCTGGTACAACTACGGCCACCCTAACCTTAAATAATGTTGCCTTTACTCAAAACACAAACTCTTACCGAGTGGCAGTGATAGGACTTTGCACAACCGTACAATCTGCTCCTGCCACCTTGTTTGTTAACCC
>JAYTXP010000226.1:0-9523 GCA_043742885.1 Chitinophagaceae bacterium
TTGAAGGACTCCAGGATCCGTTCTATGCAGTTGACAGCAGGGATTACCAGGTCATTCAGCCAAACCATGAGAGACTCAGATCATTGGGAGCAAGTATCCTTTCCATTGAAAAAAGCCGTCCCCATGTTCCTTATGAAAGAGCAGTCATGGCCATTCGTTTCAATGAAAACATGATCGGAACCCAGTTTCATCCTGAAGCAGATGCTACTGGTATGAGTATGTATCTTCAGACAGAAGAGAAAAGAAAAACGGTGATTGAGAGTCATGGCGAAGCTAAACTAAACAGCATGCTTGTACAACTCAATGACCCAGATAAGATTCGCTGGACACATAATCATATCGTTCCAAATTTTCTGAACCAGTTCTCAGGACATATGGTCGGAGTTTGATGTGCAAAGATTAACGGAACGGGATAATAATGATCTCATCATAAAAAAAAATTCATGATCCCCTCCATTCGAAAAAAATTCAACGCCGCATTTACTAAAGAGAAATATCAGGAATTTCTGGATGACCTGAATTCTCATCATCCCGGTGCTCTTGAATTCAGGGTAGCTGAAACCGCTATTTATGTACCTGCCGATTTTCGGGATAAGATTCTTAATGCCTGCGAGTATATTATAGACATATTGATCTCTCCTGATTTTCGGAAAGAAATGGCCAGAGCCATACCTCCCGGACTTACAGTTCCCAATGAAGATGAGCACACTAATTTCATCGCTTTTGATTTTGGTATATGTATAAATGAACAGGGAGAATATGAACCACAACTGATCGAAATGCAGGGATTTCCTTCCCTTTTCGCATATGAAGTTCTTCTTGACGATATTTTCAATAAACATTTTCCACCTCCTCCGGGATTTAGCTCTTATCTCGGCGGACTTGACAGAGATACTTATATAAACACATTAAAAGAACTGATTCTTGGAAATCACGATCCGGAAGAAGTAATCCTGCTCGAGATCTTCCCGCACCATCAAAAAACCAGGATCGATTTTTATTGCACTAATGACTATACAGGCATTCCTGTAGTCTGCCTGACTGAACTTATAAAAGAAGGGAAAAAATTATACTACAAAAAAGAAGGGAAGAAGATAAAGGTGAAAAGAATTTATAATCGTGTGATCTTTGATGAACTTCTTCAGCAATCGGAGGAGGTAAAACAAAAAGGACAACTTTTTTTTGAGGAACTGGATGTTGAATGGTGTCCCCATCCGAATTGGTTTTATCGTATCAGCAAATATTCACTCCCCTTTCTAAGGCATCCCTATGTTCCTGCAACCTGGTTTTTGAACCAGGTAAAACAATTGCCGCAGGATCTGGAAAATTATGTGCTGAAACCTTTATTCTCCTTCGCCGGTCAGGGTGTTGTTATTGATGTTTCACCGGCTGATATTGAAAAAATAAAAGATCCGGAAAATTGGATACTTCAACGAAAAGTAAAATATGCCGACGTAATTGAAACTCCTGATATTCCCGCCAAAGCGGAGATAAGAATGTTTTATTTCTGGAAAAATGGGGAGCCACGGCCCTTTCCGGCTAATAACCTCGGAAGAATAAGTAAAGGCAAAATGATCGGGGTACGTTATAATAAGGACAAAGAATGGGTAGGCGGAAGTTTCTGCTATTTTGAAAAATAATAGATAGGAACACAAGTCTCAATTAATTTCGTATTTTTGTTTTAGACAAGACTAAATTTATTTTTGTACATGTCTAAAGCCTTTATTATATTCTTCTTCTCTTTCAGTTTTCTCAGGCTAAACGCTCAGGAACGTATTGACGCTGACCGACCAGATCAAACAGAAGGGGTTTTTACTGTACCCAAAGGCTGGATACAGTTGGAATTAGGAATGGCAAAAGAAAAATGGAATACCTATCCACAGGAAATTTATTCTTATACTTTTCCAACTCTTCTCACAAAATATGGGATCTCAAAAAAATGTGAACTTCGTTTGATAACCGAATACAACCGGTGGGGAATAAAGAACAGATGGTTTAAAGATACCTTGGGCATCTTGCCTGTTAAACTGGGATTTAAAGTGAATTTGTATGAAGGGAAAGGCATCATTCCCCGTATTTCTCTTCTTTGCCATACATCGTTAAACAAGCTGGCTTCTAAACTTGCCCGTGGCGGTTCATTTTTTGCACCCGATTTTCGCTTCAGTTTTCAACATGAACTTGCCGAAGGAATGTCCCTTGGATATAACTTTGGAATGGAATGGTTTGACACCAGGGAAAAACCCAGCTATGTTTATACTATCGTTCCCGGATTTGATATTGGTAAAAACTGGGGTGCCTATATCGAATTATTTGGATCTTTTGGAAAAAATATAGCTGCTGAAGTTGCTGTAGACACAGGACTGGTCTGGTACCTGAATGATGATATAAAATTCGATGTTTCCGGAGGCGTTGGCATTGCAGGGATCATGAAAAACTATATCGCTATCGGTGCTTCGGTACGATTTCGTGCAGCTAAAAAATAAAATTATTTAGGACTGATGGTCTCTACCACCTTACCGCAACTCAGCATCATAGAACCGTAATATGGATTTCGTATCGTTGTTTCCGCACTGAGCCAGTACATTTTTTTCATCGGACAATATTGCCTGTATACCGGAACACTACTTAGACTGGTTTTCTTTACCAGCTTGAAGACTTCCTCAGAAAATGGTGAAAAAGCATCTCTTTGTTTTTCGAGATCCTTATCTGCCGAGATCGCAGTTGCGCCTGCGGATAACTTCTTACTTGTCTCTCCATCGATCAGTTTTTCGTTTATTTTAGAAATATTTTTAGCAAATTCTTCCGCTGTAGTGGAAGCCAGTTTATTATCGCCTGCTACCAGAGCTTCCTTTAACACATAATATTTTTTCAAAAGTATATAAGCGCTTGTGTCTTGTGCTTTTAGCAACATTGATGAAAATACAAGGACTGCAGAAAGAAGTATCTTTTTCATAATATAAAATTAGGTGAATTTATTTAGAGTGTTTTAATACCCCAAGAAAGGTTCTTTCCAGGCTTACCTGCCAGTTTGTTGTGCTCATCCTTGTCATATTACCTGACAGCTGAAATCTTCCGCCCAAATTCAATCGGGTATTGCTGTTAAAGATCACTTGAATGGCTGGTGCCATATCGAAGCAATATTTTTTCGCGTCAAGTGATCTTTCTCCTAAAAATTCCAGGTAAAGATTCAGATTGGTTTGCTTATAGCTATTGTACTCCCGCGGTAATACAAGGTATCCACCGGAAAATGAATAATTCAGCGACTGATATAATCTTCGGGGTATATAGATCACCTTGTTGTTCCTTGATTTATCTAATACCTGTGAATGCGATACGGTTCCGGATACTGCCAGCTTTCCCCAGAGTTGAGTAGCGATCAAACCAAGTTGAACACCGCTCTTATCTCCCATAAGTGTGATCTCATCATAATGAAATGGCGCTCGCGTAGAAGAGCCATCCACAAAGGCTGCCATTCGAAAATGCGTATGGATATCATCATTAGAAAGGAATCGGTATTTGGCGTAAAGATTCCAGGATTCATACCGAAGATCATTTGTATGCATATTACTGAAGGTAGTACCAACATGTAACATGAGTTTTTTACTGATGCCCAATTGGAGTTCAGGCATGATTCGATGGGAGAATCTTTTATAAATATTATCTCTGGTTACAAAATGATCAGTGAGTTTCGCACTAATGGAATGTGCCGGCATATTAGAAGCTGGCTCAGTAAAAACATATAATTCCTGTGAGCAAAGCCGGTTCATTGTCCCTGCGATCAGGATAAGCAGGCAGATCAATTTTTTCATTTTCCCAGCAGATATTTAAGTGTTTGTTCCAGTTGTTTTCCTTCAAGGTCCATAGCAACCAGCACACCCTGCTTATCGATCAAATAAGTAGTAGGTATAGCATCTATCTGCCATTTGGCCACAATAGGTGATTCCCATGATCCGGGTGAATTTACCTGCCTCCATGAAATATTATCCTTTTTAATGGCTCTGATCCAGTCCATTTTTTCATTATCCAATGAAACACTATAAATCTCAAAACCTTTTTCTTTATACTTTGAATAGATCTTTGTCATTCCCCTGTTGGCTATTCGACAAGGTCCGCACCAGGAGGCCCAGAAATCTAATAGAACAACTTTCCCTTTGAGATCGGATAACCGAAGTGTGTCTCCTTCAGGTGTAGGCAAAGCGATCTCTTCCGCGAGCTGTCCCTGCTTTGGCTGAGAAAACCCATTAAAATTGAAGCTGAATAGAAAGAATAAGAGATAAAAAATATATTTCATCAGGATATTGAAATTAATAAAGAAGAAGGCAAAAGAAATGTTCCTCTGCCCTCTTCCTTAATTATTAAATGGTCACAAAAAGGACCTTTACACTTTCTTGTTTTTCGGATTGCAGCAATCGGTTTCTGATTTCGGGATTGAGTTTTTTAAACTCTTTCGCCGTAACATATTCCTTATTAAGCACCCGAATTGTTTTCTCGCCATTCAGCGTTTGTTTTCCAACTTCCAGGAAACGAAGTTCATTCTTCCCTATTTTAATTTTGTCTTCGTTTGCAATTTTCAAGTCGATGAAAACACCAGTTAACTTCAAGGCACCTATAAAAAACCCTGCATCTTCAACCGCCCTCCGTACTGCCTCTATTTCCACCTCATAATCTTTCTTAAAGGAAATATCAAAGGCGGAATTTTTTATATCGGCATTTACCGAGGTAACGAAAGGAAGTTTCTGCAAGGCCCTGTTAATGGCATTACTGCACATGGCGCAGGTAAGTCCTGTAGCCTGTAATCTTGCCTTGCTGAATTGCGCATCAGCCATCAGCACAGTAGCAAACATCACTATGAACAATAATAGCTTTTTCATGATTGATGAAATTTCTGGTTGACTATTTTTTCACACAGCAATCTCCACCAGTATGGCCTTCTTTACTACATTTTCCATCTTTGCAGCAGTCCATTGCCATTGCGGCTTTACCAGCGCAATCGCCCATTTCTTTACAATTGCCTTCATCGGTGCATTTTGACATATCACATTTTCCTTCCTTCATATCACAATTTGCACCACAACAGGCTTTTTTATCTTTCATAGACGCCATTGCCGTACGATCATATTTACAGCAGCTATGCAGTTTATCATAAGATTCTGTAGTAGCAGTAAAACCTACATTATCGTATCCTACCGCAGCTACTTTTTGCTGGATATTTGCCGTATTAGTACTGGCTGTAGTATAAGTAACAGTCAGTTCTTTCGTGTCTTTATTCCAATCTGCTTTTTGGGCACCGGCCGTTTTAGCAGCCTTCTCAATGGAAGCCTTGCACATACCGCAATTACCATTCACTTTAAAAGTTGTAGTAGTAGTCTGAGCAATGCTCAATGTGGAACAGGCCAGACCCATAAGGCTGGCAGCGAAAAATTTAATAGCTCTCATTTTATTATGATTTATTTTTTTATATAAGTAGCAGGTCTGGCCTGCAAAATAACAATAGTCCGGTTAAACAGACAATGAAGATCATAGTATCAAATTCTGAAAACCTGATTCAATATATAATTATCCTGTTCAGATAATAGTGGCGGAGAATGTGCCTGATAAGAAGTTGAGGGATCGCTGTTAAAAAAGGGAAGAGAAATAAAATCAGATGTTTTCCATACCAATGGGGGAAGAGAAGCCAGATCATAGATCATAACTGGAATACGATTCTGGTCATTGATCAACTTGATCACCTTCACTTCATTATGACAGCAATGGTTATCCTTATCTATATGCATGCCGCAAAAAGAGCAGGCATCTCTCGATGATTCAAATAATCTTACAGATACCAGGCGCTTCATGCAATAATGTGAATTGATCACTATACTGCAGGATGCAATAAGGTAAACCGCAAGGGATAATATGGCAATGCCCTTTTTCAAACTAATCCAAAGATAAAATCATTTGTGGATATATGAAAAGACATGGGTCATGCCTCCTTAAGCTTTGGGTATCAATTAACAAAACCCCAGTAAATGCCAAAACGGATCTGCAAACCCGGTAAAGCATAGTCCGGGGCCAGCAGATTGTTCCGGGTAAAGCCAAAACCCTGCAAATTTTCTGCGGTATTCAGGTTTTCCGCCCGGATAAAGGCTTTAAAGGCTCGAATTCTAAAATGAACATAAGCTGCCAGATCAGGTGTCGCATTTCGAATCAGGATGCTGTCCTGGAAATAAAATTGTCCCAGCGCGGGCGAATACCCATCAGCTCTATAAGGCGACCTGTATTTTATTTCAAAGCCCATAGCTATATCAAGGTTTTTAAATCCAAGATTACCTTCATAGGCTATCCGGTTCCTTGTATAAATAACCGGAACATTCAACGGCGCTTTGCCGATCTTTTGCTGGAACCAGGTCTCAGAATGTAAATACCATTTTTTCCCAATACGGAATGTCTTCTGTAAACAGAGCTGCAGCAGATTGAAAAGCGATGATTCCTGGTTTACTTTATAATAATCCAAGTAGTAAGTATAATTCGTAGACAAATAGTAATGACCCGAAAGACGCAACCGGAATGAAGGGAGATAATAAGAAGCAAACAAATGCGTATTGTTTTCTTTTTTTAATGATATGGTCGAACGCATTAAATAGAAACTACTTCGATTATCAAAATTAAATGAAGGTGTGCGTAATGCATTTTCAAATCCTGCCTGGAAACTGCCAAGTTTTTTTCCAAGGCTTCGCTGCAAACTGATATGGGCATCAAAATCACCACTGTTGAAGCCGGTAAAATACAGATGTCCATTGGCCTCAATATCCCAGGTTTGATTGCGTGTCTTATTTCTGTACTCCGCATGTCCCATTGTATTGAGGAAGGTCTTATTACCGGAACTTACATCGCCCGACAAATGCTGAATGGTAATTCCCAGCTTTATGAATTGCTGCAGATTGTTTTTATCCGGGAACTGATAAATTGAAAAATCATTACTCATGATCTGCCAGCGCTCATAAAAACCAAAATGAGTACTTCCTCCTTTATTGCTTGTATCATATCGTTTTGCATAATAGGCAGAGTCTGCTGCATTATCTATATAAGCGTATCGCTCCTGCCTCAGCTCAAAACTATGTTCAAAACGAATACTAGGATAAAACAAAGGAATGACTGTGGAATCAGTAACTACTGAATCTTTTTTACCCAGATCATATTGATGCCGGTAAACGAATTGAAATTTGCTGTACTGATTCCCTGTTTTGAGTTTATTACTGAAAAAATTACTGGTGAATGCGCTGGACCCGCCAATATAGGTGGGAATATTATACCGTACCTTATAAATAGGGTCGCGAAGAATAGTTGTGGTATCTACAAAACCTCCATTCTCCCCTACCTGTAATTTATTTGCTATCACGGCTACATAAGCGGTATAGCGTAATGATTTACCCTGGTACCTGCTATTGAACTCATAATTATTGTGGTTGGATTTCTGATTTTGAAAGAAACCCGGAGAGTTTACCAATCGATAATGAAATCCGAAATTCCAGTTTGGTTTTATATTCTGCGTATGCATCAATTCAATGATCTGCTCCACCCTTGAACCCAGAAAATAATTCAATTCAGAATAAGGTCTTGTAGTTGTAAAAAATCGAACAGTGGAAATATCCCAGGTATAGGCATCAAAGGCATGAAAGCCCGGATCAAAACCAGAATGAAGACTTGGAGAAAACAAAATACTTCGGGAAGCAGTACCTGTATTTCCCAGATCAACATAGGTCACAGGTAAAGGATAACGACGATAAAAATCTTTTATAGAGGAATCGAGTTTATAGGTTCCGGTAGAATCCAGGTATCGGAAACTGATGGTAATCGAATCTTCAAATTTATCACGATGATGAAGACTATCTGATTGTCCGCTTGTCGCGTTACGAATGCCACCCATTGTACTCTGAAACTTTCTTCCCACATTTTGTAACCTGGGTTCCTGGGCGCATAATTTTATTCCCGCCATAAAAAACGTGAACAGAATTAAAATATATCGTGATCGCTTTTTCAGTTATTCAATTTTACAAAAGGGCCACCATTTCTCTGAATAAATTGGCCATTTTAGGTTCTGCTTTTTTTGCTGCTACCAGTACTTCTTCATGACTTACAGCATGGTCCTGCATGCCAAGGTCTGTTACCACACTTACGGCAAAAACTTTCATATCCATATGTCTGGCTACAATTGCTTCCGGAACAGTGCTCATCCCTACCACATCCCCTCCTATCACATGTATGAACCGATATTCAGCTTTTGTCTCAAATGTTGGTCCAGTTACTGCTACATATACACCTTCATGAAGCTTAAAATCATGCGTGATACCAATAGCCATTGCTTTTGCGATAAGGGCCCGGTCATATGTTTCAATCATATCCGGGAATCGAGGACCAAATTCCGTTATATTCTTTCCAATAAGCGGGTTGGTTGTGAAAAAACTAATATGGTCATTGATGATCATCAGGTCACCCACTTTATAATTCGGATTGACTGAACCGGCAGCATTGGAAAGTAACAGGGCCTTTACACCCAATAAATTCATCACCCGAATCGGAAACACAATTTCTTCCACACTATATCCTTCATAATAATGAAATCGCCCGGCCATCACCACTACCTGTTTACCACTAAGTCTGCCGAATATGAGTTTGCCTTTATGTCCTTCCACTGTGGAAACGGGAAAATGCGGAATATCTGCATACGCTATTTCATGTTCTATCTCCACCTCATTGGTGAAGCTGCTGAGACCGCTTCCAAGAACAATACCCACTTCTGGTCTTGCTTCAGTTTTTCGGATAATGTAATCCACTGCTTCATTGAATGACTTCAATGTTTTTTTTCCCATCGAAAGATTATTTTTTGAATTTATGCCGCAAACCTACGATGAAATAATGGTTTGCCTCAAATCGTAAATGTGAAAATTGAAGCTTACCGCAGTGGATAACGAAGAAAATCGCAGCGCTTCTCATCACAGATCAATTTACTCCGCACAGGATCATTCAGCAAATCTGTATAATCCATCCATTTACCGTCCACTTTTATTTTTCGATAAACCAATCTTATTCCCTGACTATAATCAACCCACCAGTAAATATGACCAGTATATAATGGCTGAATTGCTGAACCATCTAATTTGTGCCAGCCATATATTGCCACACGATGTGGACGAGGATCCTGGTTGATCTTAGGACTGATCACAATATCCTTTTTGATACCAGCTATCAATCCTTTTCTTCCTTTGCGCTGACCTTCTATGATCAGATGATGTTGCCACATAGTTTGCGTGCTGTCACGAAATGCGTACATAGGAACAGGCTCCAGTTTTACAACGGCGGCCCGGTAAATATCATCCACGATCTTTCGGGTAGGCAGAAAACAATGCAGTGTATCTGCGATCAGCTGAGCGGCATAAGGAGTAATATTGATCCTTGCCCAATCTGCGGAAGTACCTACTGATAGGTAATCGGGCGAAACATAATATGTGGCATGAAATACCTTACGAGTTGCAGAATCGGT
>JAYTXP010000227.1:0-3044 GCA_043742885.1 Chitinophagaceae bacterium
GGCAAATATGCCAGCCGCGACCTCCGAGTAGATAAGTCAGTTCACATAGAATATGATCATCTGGCTCCTGACACCATAAATGAAATATTCGGTGCATTGAACATGATGGAAAATTTTACCGGTAAGGCCTGGGTGGAAAAAAATGATAAGAAATGGGGAGAGAAGAAGACCCGCTCAAAAGGAAAAGAGCTTTTACTGAATAATAAGGTTGACAAACTGGAAATTCTATGCAAAGGATTTGAAAACAGTGAAAGACCCGTGCAATTACTGAAGGCTGCCAAAGCTTACCAGGCTTATATAAGAATGATCCGGTATTATGGCATTATTCAATTGGTGGACCTGCTGGAGAAAAAAAATATCAGAAGCTGGGAAGAATTAGTAAAAGAATTTCCTGCTGACAACAGAAGAGCCGAGTTCCGAAATGCTGGTGGACAATTAATGAAGGAAAATGATCTGCAGATCCTGCTGGCCAGAATATGTAATGGAGAATACGATGATTGGGATAAGGTACATGATTTTTACGCAGAGAAAAGTCAGGCTTATGACCGGGATAAATTTGAACACAGTTTTCTTTCTTTGCTGGAAGTGATGGACATAGAAAATGCAGGATTTACTCCAGAGCTACTAAAAAAATTACTGGAAGAATCAGTGGAGATCAAGACCTGGATACTTGAACAGATAATAATTTCCAGAGCTAAGGATTATGATAATCCATTTCGCAAAATGGTTTTTGAGACCAATACAGAAATGGAAAAAGTACTCGGCCCGCTGGCAGAGAACAGTTTTATTCTTGAACAAAGAAATGAACTGGAAACTTTCCGAAAAAAAATAGATCAACTGCTTATATCCTTCTGATCATTTTACCTTGTATTTGCTGAAGGGATAGTAGGCCGTTGCAAAGCCGGTATAATTACAGGCAGAATAATAAAGAACATCAAACAGGTATTGCTTAAGAGGCCTTTTCCCCCTCCCGATATGTATCACCAGCGCACTGGTCCAGGAAAGCCGGTTAATCATATTATTCAGATGATACTGATCAGTGAAGCCTACAAATACTGAAGTGGAAAGAAATGATTTTGGGCCCTGTCTTGAATCTCCGTTCTTGTATTTGTTCCTCCAACTGATGGCAGGGTTGAACCATTGCGCATTGGCGTGAGGAAACTTCTTGTAAAATAATTTCCAGTGAAATTGAAGAGTTTCATTAAATCCTTTCGATAAACCTGCGAGGAACACCAGTCCTCCTGAAAGTATACGTGAGCGGTCTATCTTCCAACGTTCGTTACTTACTCTTATTTCTTCCTTTTGAATGATAGTAGAATTAATATCCCTGGGAATGCCATTTGTAAATGAGAGCGCCTGTTCAGTAATTTGACAGTCAGCTTTTACTCCGGAGATGATCAGCAAGGCAATGAAAATCCATTTCATAACGGTGGTATTTTGGTTTCCGGTTTCCACAGAAAAGGATAATACCAATGATTGGTACGATGATTTGTTTCATAAAATGAAATGGAGTGGTGGTTTTTCTAAAAATTGGAGATTGCCCGAAAGGAACAATGGAACAGGCAAATTAGATAAGCCTGCTGTAGTTTGCAAGCTTTTAAAGAATTTTTATTATAGAATAGTAATTATACTAGAAGGCCTAAGACATATAAAAGCCTCAATGATCAATTGAGGCTAAACAGGTAAAATTACTCGTGGCAGTTTATTTTTTCCTGAAATAGATCCGTACCGGTACTCCATTAAGAGGGAAACTGGCTCTTAACTGATTCTCCAGATAATTTCGGTATGGCGTTTTTATATCATCTGGGAAATTGCAGAAAAATGCGAAAGAAGGCACCACGGTAGGTAATTGACTTACGAACTTTATTTTTATAGGATGCCCTCTAACAACAGGTGGATGATAAGAGGCAATAGCCTTAAGTATTATATCATTCAGCTGTGAGGTTGGCACTTTACGCTTACGATTCTCGTATACATCCAGTCCAATCTCAATAGCTTTGAATATTCTTGTTTTTTCTTTAGCTGATATAAACAGAATAGGCACATCCGTAAAAGGAGCGATCTTTTCAGTCAGTTCCTTTTCAAATTCTTTTGCAGTATTTGTCTCTTTTGCTACCAGATCCCATTTATTTACCAGCAACACAATGCCTTTACCTTTTCTGGCGGCAAGGCTGAATATATTCACATCCTGGGCAGTCATTCCTTTAGTAGCATCGACAAGCAATAAACAAACATCTGCCTCATCCATTGCTTTGATGGCACGGATCACAGAATAAAATTCAAGGTCCTCATGCACTTTGGCCTTGCGGCGAATGCCTGCCGTATCGATGAGGATGAATTCTTTTTGAAAAAGATTATAATGCGTATGAATTGTATCCCTGGTAGTTCCGGCTATTTCACTTACAATGGTACGCTCCTCTCCTATCAGCGCGTTCAGTAAAGACGATTTTCCTGTATTAGGCTGGCCAATGATGGCGAACTTTGGAAGTTCATCCATCTCTTTTGCCTCTTCAGATGCGTCATCGGTGATCAGCACTGCGATATCATCCAGCAATTCACCGGTGCCGCTTCCGCTGGCAGCCGCAATAAAAAATATTTTATCAAAGCCAAGACTATAAAATTCGCTGGCTTCCAATAATCGCTCGTTATTATCTACTTTATTTACCGTGAGAAAAACCGGTTTGGTTGATCTTCTAAGCACATGCGCCATGCTATCGTCGAGATCAGTCATACCGGTGGCCGCATCCACCATAAAAATAATAGCATTGGCCTCTTCAACTGCTACAAGTACCTGCTCGGCGATCTTTTTTTCAAACATGTCATCACTACCGGCAACAAATCCCCCGGTATCGATCACATTAAAGGTCTTACCATTCCAATCCGTTACACCATACTGACGATCACGTGTAACTCCACTTACATCATCCACGATCGCTTTGCGCTGTACCAGCAGACGATTGAATAATGTACTTTTTCCCACATTCGGGCGACCAACTATTGCGACTGTAAATGACATTTTTCGATATTATTGATTATTCATTACT
>JAYTXP010000228.1:0-22870 GCA_043742885.1 Chitinophagaceae bacterium
CGACAACCGGTACTACTTTAACTTACTGGACAGATGCAGCTGCTACTATTCCACTTGCTAATCCTAATGCGGTTGCGGTATCAGGTACTTATTATATCAAATCGGTGAAAGGAAGTTGTTCCTCTATCAAACCAGTAGTAGTAGTAATAAATCCTAATCCGAATGCAATTGCAACTCCATCTTCTCAAACAATTTGTTCTGGTAATGCCATCACTACAATAGCCCTTACAGGTGCAGTGGGTGGTACAACTTATAACTGGACTCGCGATAACGCTGCTACTGTAACTGGTATAGCGGCTTCAGGGTCGGGTGACATAAGCGGTACATTGACAAATGGCACCTCGGCACCAATAACGGTGACATTCACTATTACTCCTGTAGCTAGTGGATGCTCTGGAACTCCGATCACAGCAACTGTTTTAGTTAATCCTACGGTGACAAGATCTGGCGGACCCGGTTCGCAATCTATTTGCTCAGGTGATGCGATAACACCGATCAGTTTCACCAGTACTGTTTCCGGAGCCACATTTATATGGACAAGAAATAATACAGTCACTGTTACTGGCATGCCGGCAAATGGCAGTGGAATGCCGATCACGGGTTCACTGACAAACACTACTTCATCCGATATCACGGTGACCTTTACGGTTTCTGTTTCAGCAAATGGTTGTGCGGGTCCTGATGCCTTTGTGTTTGTTATAGTGAAAGCTAAACCAGCGATCTCTTCGCTGATCACTCAGCCTACGACCTGCGTTTCGCCAGATGGAGCGATTAATATTACTGTAACAGGTGCAACAGGTCCGTTTACCTATACATGGTCCACTTCAGGTGGTTCAGGTTTAGTGGCGGGAATTGAGGATCAAACAGGCCTTACTGCTGGTCAGTATACTGTAATAGTTACAGCTCCAAACGGATGTTCTACTTCAGCTACATTTAATTTGACAGGTCCGGGTGGTTGTGCAATATGCCCTGCCATAGGACTGGTTGCCAGCACACCTGCGCTTCAAACCTGTGTTAATAGTTCGGTTATATTAAATGCTACCGGACTTTCTTCCATGGGAGTAACCTATGGTGTTATATTTAAGTATTCCCTTATTCCATTGGCTGATCCTTATACCGGAGGTACAATTATAGCTACCGTTCCAAACGGATCCCTGACAGCCGGTGGAACAGCCGCATCAACAATCACCAGTTTTGCTACGGCTGGTTCCTATTTTATTTATACGATCCTAGCTCCTACACCTATCGATCCTGCATGCAGACCGTTTTACAGGTTAGGCCTTAATGTGAGCCCTGTACCTACATTCACGCTGGGTGCCAATCCGGTGGTTTGTGCGGGTACCACCAGTGCTCCGTTGACTTACAGTGGAAGTAATTTCTTACCGATCGTATCGAATGGTAGTTTTGAAACAGGAGATTATACCGGATGGACTTTGGCAAGCAGCTCACCATCAGTATCAACTTATGGAATGCTAAGCCCAGGTCAGACGGTTAATCCAGGCGGATTGCTGTTTGATTTTCTTGAAAATATCAATAAAGCGCAGAGTTCTCCGGGATTGCCGATTGTTGGAGATCCAACCCACGGAACGAAACATGCTATCCTGCTGGAAGTCGGAGGTTCCACTCACAGACTCTACCAGGATATTAATTTGCCTTCAGGGTCTAATACACTCAGCTTTGATATCAAGTATTCCAGCTGGACGGCATTTGATCCATCCTTCCAATTTGCTTCAGTGGTATTGCGGGATCCAACTACCAATGCTATTCTGACCACTTTATTTGTAACTAGTCCGGGCGATCCTTTGTCTATTCCATGGGCCAGAAAAACCTATGATATCTCTGCATACGCGGGTCAAAATGTAAGACTTGACATTATCAATGCGAACGTTAATAACTACTTCTTTGATATTTCAATTGATAATGTTAGCGTGAACTATATCAGTAACCTGGTGGCTCCGAACTATTCTATATCATGGAGTGGCGCGGCTCCGGCACAGGGATTTGTGAATGTAGTGAATGCCCCTCTGCCTTCCAGCCCAATCACAGTGAATATACCGGCAGCGGCTGCAGCTGGCACCTATACCGGAACAATGACCATCACCAATTCATCCGGCTGCAGTTCCAGTCAAGCCTTTACCGTAACCATCAATCCGATTCCGACTGTAAATGCAGTGGCTAACCAGGTTGTATGTAACGGAGCCCCTACTACAGCTGTAACCTTCACTGGATCTGTACCAGGAACAGTGTATAACTGGACTAACAATACACCGTCCATTGGCCTGAGCGGAACTGGAACAGGAAATATTGGTTCATTCACGGCAGTAAATGCAGGTTTAATTCCTGTAGTGGCAACGATCACAGTAACTTCTTTCTATACCAATGGAGGAACTACCTGTACCGGAACACCGAGAACATTTACTATTACGGTGAATCCAACACCAACTGCGGTTGCTACCCCTGCAGCTCAAACCATTTGTACAAATACAGCGATTACACCCATTGTGCTCTCTGGAACTGTTACAGGAACAACCTATACCTGGACAAGAAATAATACAGTAAACGTAACAGGTATTGCTGCATCTGGTAGTGGAAATATCAGTGGTACATTAGTAAATAATACAAATGCACAACAGGTAGTTACGTTTACAATTACTCCAAGTGCTAACGGTTGCCCAGGCACTCCGATCACGGCCACTGTAATCGTAAATTCACTTCCAGCGATTACTTGTCCTGCAAATATTACAGTTAATAATACCGCTGGTCAATGCGGTGCCATCGTGAACTATCCTCCTGCTGTTGCTATTGGAAGTCCGGCGCCTGTAGTTATCTATTCTCAGGCCTCTGGTACTTTCTTCCCGGTCGGTACAACCATAGTATCTGCAACGGCCACCAATGCCTGCGGCACCGCCACCTGTACTTTCACAGTAACAGTTGTAGATGCACAGGCACCTACTATTCTTTGTCCTTCGAATATTAGTGTAAGCAATGCAGCTGGTATTTGCGGAGCGAATGTGACGTATCCATTCCCAACGGTGGGCGACAATTGCTCATTACCCGGAGGTACTCCTGTTCTGTTAAGTCAAACAACTAATAATACGACCATTACACCGATCCAGATTGGTTGTCAATATGGTGGTGGCATTTCTGCAGCAAACAGTTGGTGGAGAGCGTATAACCTGGCCCCATTAAATCTGCCTGCTGGTCTCACTATTAAATCCTTGCGTTTTGGTATTGAGAAAGTGACAGGTACAACTGTTCCGATTACTGCCAGAATTTATACCAGCGCAGGTGCTTTCCCTGCTTCAGCCAGAACGCTGGTAGCCACGCAGACAGCCAACTTCGCACCTCAGACAGGTACATTCGGGGTTATCACATTTAGTACTCCAGCTGTAGTAGCACCTAATGCGATCGTGGTGGTTGAGTTGTTCTGTCCTGATCAACTTGCTACAGGTGCCGGATTCTTTATTGGAAGTAATGGACTGGGAGAATCTGCACCAAGCTATCTTTCTGCAACGGCCTGCGGGATACCTAATCCAACACCAATTGCAGATTTGGTACCAAATATCGATCATATCATTCTTAATATTAATGCGGAGTACTATACCAGTGCGCCAACATTAGTGCAGATCGTCGGCCTTCCTTCTGGTAGTCTGTTCCCTGGAGGTACTACTACAAATACTTTCAGAGCAACTGATGCGGCTGGTAATACAAGCACCTGCTCATTCACTGTTACAGTGAATGATGCACAGGCACCATTGATCAGCTGTCCTGCAAACATTATACGTAATACTGACGCAGGCGCATGTACTGCTTCAGTTGTTGTACCAAACCCTACCTTCAGTGATAATTGTGCGGTTACACAAGTTACCTGGGCGATGACAGGTGCTACTATAGCATCTTCACCTGCTACCGGAATAAATTTTGTTGGAACACGCACCTTTAACCTGACTGGTACAACAGGTACCGGAATAACAACGATTACCTATACTGCAAAAGATGCAGCTGGCAATACAACCACCTGTTCATTCACAGTAACTGTGAACGATCTAGTAAGGCCTGTCATCAGTCTGCAGCCTGCTACAAGATTTACATGTGTTGGTACTAATGCTCTTTTCAGTGTTTCAGCAACATCCAATAATGGCCCACTTGCTTATCAGTGGCAGGAATGGAATGGTACAACATGGGTGAATATTGCAGGTGCCACCAGCAATAGCTTTACTGTAAACAGTGTGAGTTTCACAGATAATACCCGATCCTTGAGAGTTGTTCTTACCGGACTGTGTACTGTGGTCATTTCTGATGCAGCAACACTTTATGTAAATCCGTTGCCAACTATTAATCTTGTAACTTCTATTCCTCCGATCCTGTCTCCTGGTCAATCTATGAACATCAATGCCGTGGCTCGTCCTTCAGGCGGTAGTTATGTTTGGAAATTCAATGGAACTGTGGATCCAACGAGATCCGGATCCAGTTGGAATGGGGTGACAGTGGATGGTATCGGAACTTATCAGGTTTTCTATACTGATCCAAATGGTTGTACCAGCACTTCGGCCATCCTGGTGGTAACCGGTCAGAAACTCGATGGTCTCTGGGTATATCCTAATCCGAATAACGGACAATTCATTGTCAGGTATTATAACCAGCTGAATGACAAGATTACGATCAATGTATATGATACCAAAGGAGCCAGAGTCTTCCAAAAACTGGCAGTAGGCGGAACTGCCTATACGTTGGTTAATGTATCTCTTGGAAACCAATTCGCTGCCGGAGTATATATTGTTCAGGTAGTGGATGGTTCTGGTAAGATCGTAGGGTCCAGACAGATCATTGTAAGACATCGTTAATAGAAGAACCAACAATAAAATTAAAGGGGCTGAATTTCAGCCCCTTTTGTTTTTTTTATATGTATTTATTATGCTTAACCTATTTTTTTTGGAAAAATTGGTTGAGAGGAAAAAAATCATAACTTTCCCCCTCAAACCTCCACTAAAACAAGGTTTAAAATTAGTAAAACACTGCTTATGAAGAAAGTATACTTATTACTGCTTTCGGTAATACTATTAATGAACATTGAGACAAGTGCTCAGTGTACCAACACATCGCAATATCCAGCTGCAACTATTCCAATTAATGTGACAGGTGCTGTAACTCAAATATCAACCTGTTCGTTCGGAGGTGAGTATTCTGTAGTTAGCGGTGCCGTTAACGGACAAACTCTTAGGTTCACAAGTAGTTCAGCGGGAGATGAGATCACCATTCATTCTGGAACATACAACGGACCCGTGATCGCTTTTGGAGTTACTCCCCTCGTATTTGCCAATACGTACACAGGTACTGTATTTGCGCACTGGAATACTGCAGATTGCGGATCTCAATTTGCTTGTCGTACCACCACTGTTCAATGTACCAGTTGTGTTGTTCCTCCGCCGGTAAATGATCTTTGTACAGGCGCTATTTCTATTGCCTGCGGACAAACGATTACAGGTTCTACAACAACTGCCACTATTGACCCGGTTAGCACCTGCAGTGGTATTAACCTGAGTACAGCCGGAGGTGTATGGTATACCTTTGTTGGTGATGGCACAACGAATATTCTAAGCCTTTGCGGTTCATCTTTTGATACAGAGATTGGCGTGTTCTCAGGATCCTGCGCAGGACTTACCTGCATTACAGCAAATGATGATTTTTGCGGCCTTTCCTCACAGGTTACTGTAGCCACCACGCTGGGTACTACCTATTATATCCTGGTTACAGGCTGGTCTACTTCGGCAGGAAACTTTACCTTATCCAGAACTTGTTCTTGTACCGGTGTTCCTTCACCTGGTGTTATCACTGGACCTTCCGGAACAGTATGCTTCGGTACTCCTGCTACACTTACACTTGGCGGATATTCCACCGGATTGGGAATTTCTATTCAATGGAAATCTTCCAACACTCCTGGTGGTCCTTATACTAATATTGCCGGTGCTACAGCATCTACTTATGCAGCAACACCTGGTAATACTACTTATTATGTAGCAACTGTAAGCTGCTCCGCCAGTGGTTTCAATGCCACTTCCGCGCAATTCGTTCTTAATATCAGTCGCCCTGTTCACAGCAACGTGATCGCTACCCCAGCCACTGGTTGTGCGCCTGCTGCTTCTTTGATTACTGGTACTGTTTCTGGTGGAGTTACTACCGGTAACTATACTCATTTGCTTACAGGTCCTGGTACAATCATTCAGAACGCATCCTCCGGTACTAATAATGCCAATTCAAGTTTCAGCGTATCCAATCTTCCTGCTGGTACTAATACTTTCGTTTTAAGATCTACTGATGCTGCAGGTTGTTTTGTTACTACAAACGTTTCCGTAGTAGTGAACCCAACTCCAGTCATTACGATCACGCCAACAGCAGCTACATTCTGTATTGGTACCATTCAGAGGATCGATGCATTTGGCTTGCCAACTATTCAGCAAACTTTCACTAACCTGACCAATATTCACACGCCTGCGCCTCCAACTACTTCTGGTATTGCTGATCCTTATCCAAGCAGTATCGCAGTTGCAGGATTGCCAACAACTGGCGCCTCTGTGAATTCTGTAACGCTTAGTACCTACTACCATTTCAGTCCTGATGATGTGGACGTGGTATTGGTTTCGCCTACAGGTCAATCGGTGATCCTGATGTCTGATTGCGGAGGTACTGTTTCTCGAGCTACCGGACAAACTTTTGTACTGTCTGATGCTGCGGCTTCATTCCTTGCGGATAACAGCTTTAATCCTTCCGGAACTTATAAGCCTACCAATTATGATGCAGCTGATAACTGGCCCCCTCCGGGTCCGGGCTCAGCCCCAACAGCTACTACCTTATCTACTTTTACAGGCAATATGAATGGAACATGGAGTTTATATGTAGTAGATGACAATACCGGTGCCACAGGTCTTATATCCAGTTGGAGTATGGCCTTTGATCTTCCTGCTCCCGTAGTATTTAGTCCTCTTACCAATCTGTTTACTGATGCGTTGGCAACTATACCATATACCGGAACACCGGTTTATACTGTATGGGCTAAGCCAACTACTACCACTACCTACACAGCTACCTATACAGCTGCCGGATGTACGGGTACTGCTACTTCAGTATTGACAGTTAACCAGCTTCCTGCTATCACTTCTCAACCAGTGAATGTGGCAGCAACCTGTCCTGGTTTCAATGTTATTTATACTGTAGGTGCAACTGGTACTGGTATTACTTATCAGTGGCAGGTAAGCACCAACGGTGGTGTTACCTGGACCAACCTTAGTGATTCACCGCTTAGCTATGGTGGTACAACAACAAATACGCTGACCGTAATTAATCCTCAGGCCGGCCAGGATAATTATCAATACCGCGCTGTGATCACAGGTGTTTGCGCTCCAGCAGTTACTTCTAATACAGTTACTATGAGGATCGGTAATCCTCCAACAATCACATCGCTTTCTACTAATCCGGCAGTTCCAACGATATGTCAGAATGGAAATATAACCTTCACTGTTGTAGCAGCGGGTAGCCCGATCGCTCCAAATATTTATCAGTGGCAGGTGAGCACTAATGGTGGTACTACATGGACCAATCTTACAACAGGCGGATCCTATACTTCAGTATTTACAATCACGGGTGCTACAGTTGCACAATCTGGTAATCTGTACAGAGTGATCGTTACTAACTCTTGTGGACAATCAGTGACCTCTTCTACTATTACCCTTACTGTAAATGCACTTCCAACTGTTACTGCTACGGCTATTACCAACAGAATATGTATCAGTGATACTTTAGTGCCTTTGACTGGTACTCCTTCAGGTGGTAGCTGGTCAGGTCTTGGTGTATCCGGGTCTAATTTCATTCCTGCAGCAACAGGTATTGGAACCTTCCCGATCACTTATTCCTTTGCAAGCACCGCCGGTTGTGTTAATACAGCCACCTTTAATATTAAGGTGGAGGATTGCGGTGAAAGGATCCGTCGCCTGATCTATAATGGGGTACTGATTTATCCAAATCCTAGCAACGGTCGTTTCAATATCAAGGTCAACAGTACATTGTATAATTACCTTGGAATGAAAGTATATAATACTGCCGGTGAAACAGTTTGGACACAGTACTTCAATAATCTGGTTTATGCAAGGGTAGTACCTGTAAACCTTTCTCAGCTTCCAAATGGTACTTATATCGTGAAGATCTACTATGATGATGGTATCCGTAGTTCTGAGAAGAGCTTCCGGATGGTAATCCAGAAATAATAAATGAACCTTTTAATTATAGCATCCGCCCAATGGCGGATGCTTTTTTTTGCCCGAACTTTATATCATGTCGCATTCCCTAATTAATATTCTTTTACAGCATTCTTATTTTCAAAAGGTAGTTCCTTTTGATGCGGATCATGATCCTTTGATACAGCCTGATCTTACAGCAGCTAATACAGAGCTCACGGAAGAAACAATGAAGGATATAGATCGTTTCTGCGAATGGTTCGATCGGCAACGAAAAAATAAAAATGCTCTTTATGCAATTGGCGGATATGCAGAACATAGAACGGTATATGCAAACAGTCATGTATTTGATAGAAAAAATCTAAAACCGGCAAGACGATTACACCTGGGTATTGATATATGGGGAGAAGTGCTAACCCCTGTTATGACACCAATTCAGGCCAGGGTGCATAGCAAGGCCTTTAATGACCAAAAAGGCGATTATGGAGCTACTGTTATTCTTGAACATGAACTGGAAGGAAAAAAATTTTACACTTTATACGGGCACCTTTCCCTGGCGCCACTCGAAAAATTATTTTCCGGTAAGGAATTAGAACCAGGTGAAGCTTTTGCCGCTTTTGGATTGCCTTCAGAAAATGGAAACTGGCCACCCCATCTGCATTTTCAATTAATAGAAGATCTGGATGGAAGGATTGGAGATTATCCCGGAGTATGCGCTTATGATGAAAGGGAAATATGGCTTGCTAATTCCCCTGACCCGGACCTTATACTGAAAATGAGAAAATATGTTCAGTAGTTCAATGTAAATTTGTACAATGGCAAACCCAAACCTGAACAGTGATAAGGAAACATTAAGCGCTGCTGACCGCGAATTCGAAAATAATATCAGGCCTTCCCATATCGCTGATTTCAGTGGTCAGCAACAGATCATTGAAAATCTAATTGTATTTATAAAGGCCGCGAAAATGCGAGGAGAAGCACTGGACCATGTTTTATTTCATGGCCCGCCGGGACTGGGAAAAACCACACTCTCCCGTATTGTGGCAAATGAATTAGGCGTAAATATCAAGGAGACTTCAGGTCCTGTAATTGATAAACCAGGTGATCTGGCAGGACTGCTTACCAGCCTTGAGCCCAATGATGTTTTGTTCATAGATGAAATACACCGTCTCAGTAACGTGGTGGAAGAATATCTATATGCAGCAATGGAAGATTACCGGATCGACATCATGATCGATTCTGGACCCAATGCCAGAAGCATACAGATCAATCTTAATCCATTTACATTAATAGGTGCTACCACCAGGAGCGGTTTACTTACAGCGCCATTATTGTCACGATTTGCTATTAAGTCAAGACTTGAATATTATTCAGCTGCCACTCTGCAAAAGATCATTGAAAGGGCAGCCGGAATTCTGGGAGTAAGCATCACCGGGGAAGCGGCAGCGGAGATCTCAAAAAGAAGTCGTGCAACCCCTCGTGTCGCTAATGGACTACTCAGAAGAGTAAGAGATTTTGCACAGGTTCTCGGCAATGGGAAAATAGATCTGGCCATTACCAAACATTCGCTGAAAGCACTGAATGTGGATGAGTACGGATTGGATGAAATGGACAACAAGATCCTGCTCACTATCATTGAGAAATTTAAAGGAGGACCGGTTGGTATAAGTACCATCGCCACCGCGGTCGGAGAGGAGTCTGGTACCATTGAAGAAGTTTATGAACCATTTCTGATCCAGGAAGGATTTCTTCAGAGAACGCCAAGGGGAAGAGAAGTTACCCAGAGGGCTTATGAGCATTTGGGAAAAACTAATCCCGGAATTTCAGGAACTTTGTTTTCCTGATCTAAAAAATAAAAAATGGCATTAAACAGTAATTGACCGTTTAATGCCATTTTATAATTATGCCTTATCAGGCCTGCACAACAAGACGGAATCCATTTCCATGAATATTCACGATCTCGATCTGTGGATCATCTTTCAGGTATTTCCTAAGCTTGGCTATATAAACATCCATACTTCTTCCATTAAAATAAGTATCGCTACCCCATATTTTTTTCAGGGCCTGCTCTCTTGGAAGCAGATCATTCAGATGCTCGGCCAGCATTTTCAGCAACTCATTCTCTTTTGGTGAAAGAGTTTGTGTGATATTGTTATGGATCAACTGACGAAGTTTAGGATTAAAATGGTAGGTAGAAAGGGAAAACTCTCTGTTCTCGCTTTCCTTATTGATCTCTTCATTTCTTTTCAGAATGGCCTTGATCTTCAACAAAAGCACTTCACTGTCGAAAGGTTTGGTGATATAATCATCTGCACCCAGCTTATAACCCTGAATAACATCTTCCTTCATGGTCTTGGCGCTAAGAAAGAAAAGGGGAATATCAGGATCAACGTCGCGGATCTCTTCGGCCAGTGTAAAGCCATCCATATTGGGCATCATTACATCCAGGAGGCAGAGCTCATATTTTTCCCGCTGAAAGGCGGCAAGGCCCAATCTTCCATCCCTTTCCAGGGTTACGTCATAATCATTAAGTTCGAGATAATTCTTCAACACACTTCCCAGGTTGGGATCATCTTCACATAACAGGATCTTCGGTTTTTTTGTGTCCATCATTGTTTTTTTATAGCTTGACATATCCCGATGCCGGGAATAGCAAATAAAGTTAAAGCATTTTCAACGGGAAAGTCTTCCGGTTCAATTTTTTATTAAAACAGCACTGATTACATTTGCTTTAACATTAAAAACTGTGCCAGCAGGCTATTTCGGATTATTTAGAAACAAACATATTATGCCAGATACAAACAATTTTCTTGAGAAGATCACATCGGCCTATAGTTTTATAGGCGAATCATTTGTAGCCGGCGCCGGAATGCTCGACGGTAAAGTAGTTGATAAGGCAACCATTCACATACCTCTAAAAACCATGAATCGTCATGGTCTTATTGCCGGGGCAACGGGTACCGGTAAAACAAAAACACTGCAAATGCTGGCCGAAGGCCTCAGTGATGCCAGTGTACCGGTGGTTCTGATGGATATCAAAGGAGATCTCAGTGGTATTGGAGCGGCTGGTATCGCTAATGATAAAATAAATGATCGTTGCCAGTTGCTGGGAATAGAATTTAAGCCCATGGCTTACCCGGTAGAATTTTTAAGTCTCAGTAAACAAAAAGGTACTCGACTTAGGGCAACAGTCAGCGAATTCGGACCTGTGCTTTTGTCCCGAATACTTGGTCTCAATGATACCCAGGAAAGTTTTGTGGCCATGATCTTTAAATACTGTGATGATCATAAACTGCCATTGCTGGACCTGAAGGATATGATAAAAGTATTGCAGTTCGCCAGTAATGAAGGCAGGGAGGAACTGACAAAAGATTATGGTAATATCTCAACAGCGTCATTGGGTACCATACTCCGAAAATTGATAGAATTGCAGCAACAGGGTGCTGATCTGTTTTTTGGAGAGACTAGTTTTGAAGTGGAAGACCTGATGCGGATTGATGAAAATGGAAGAGGAATGGTTTCGGTGATCAGGGTAACTGACTTGCAGGACAGGCCAAAATTATTTTCTACGTTCATGCTTCAACTACTGGCCGAACTTTATGCAAGCAGCCCTGAAGAAGGCGATGCCGATAAACCTAAACTGGTACTTTTTATTGACGAGGCCCACCTGATTTTTAAGGAGGCCAGCGATGCGTTGTTGCAGCAAATTGAAACGATCGTTAAACTGATTCGATCAAAAGGGATCGGTATATTTTTCTGTACGCAGAATCCAATGGATATACCTGCTTCGGTTTTGGCTCAGTTGGGAATGAAAGTGCAGCATGCACTCAGGGCATTTACAGCAGCAGATAGAAAAATGATCAGGCAAACAGCGGAGAACTATCCCGAGACCAAGTTTTATATTACAGACGAACTGATCACTGCGATGGGAATAGGTGAGGCCCTTATAACCCTTCTCAATGAAAAGGGTATTCCCAGCGAGTTGGTTCATACTATGATGGCCCCTCCAAAAAGCAGAATGGATATTCTTACCGATGCAGAAATGGATGCTATCATTAACCACTCAAAATTGGCTGCTAAATACAACCAGATAGTAGATGAAAAAAGCGCCTACGAAATACTGACGGAAAAATTGAACAATGCCGGTGAAAAAAAAGAGGAAGAGAAAGCTAAAGAAACTAAACCAGATAAAGCAAAAGAAAAAGGATTTTTTGACGACCCTATTGTAAAAAGTATGACCCGAACCGCGGGAAATACCATCGTGAGAGGTTTACTTGGTGTATTGGGACTCGGTGGAAATCGTAGAAGGAAGTCAATTTTCTGATCATTTCATTCGGATCCTGCCAAGATCATCAAATTCTACTTTGTTTTCTTTTTGAAGAAACTCAAGTATCTTCCATGATTTTTCTTCTTCTACATCATTCATTTTGCTGAATAAAATGGCGGGCTCCATAGCCTCATATTTTACCATGTTCAGCATTCGATGTAAAATGGCATCAAACTCTTCCCTTGAAATGGAAGTCTGTTTTTTTCTTCGACAATTATCGCATACACCGCAAGTTTTGATCTCCTCGTCACCAAAATAATGTCCAATGATCAGGCTTCGGCAGAGCCACGTTTCAGTGATATAGCCAATCATTTGACGGGTTCGGTCCATCGCCAGTTTTTTTCTTTCTTCATAGCCCCGCATATCGATCTTAAGATTTTCAACAGGAATACGAGCTCGCAGAAAAAGCACCTGTGGCTTATCTTTTTGAGGATGATATTCAAGTACTCCGAAGGATTGTAAGCGCAATAAAAGTTGCTTTATTTCTTCCACATCTTTTTTCAACCACCCTGCTAATTGTTTCTCGGAAATACCGGTTGGTCGGTCATAGATCCCTTCGTAAGATCGTAGCAGGGTCTTTATGAGCGGCTCGGAATCTGCATGGTCCTTTTCAAATTCATAGAGCATGTTCTTCTCAATAGTGAAGGTCACAGTAGGAGGAAGAAAAACCTGTTCATTGAATGCGAGCCATCCATCTTGTTCCAATGCTTTTAAAGAATAAAGGACCTCCCAGGTATCCAGTTTGAATTTTTTTACAAGATCCCCCAGATCAAAATCAAAATAATCGCCCTGTGCTGTTCCTGAAGGCATTTGGAAATAATTGCAGACAGCCTGATAAACTTTTTTTATCACTTCAATTGAAGGATATCTTTTCACTGTCATTTCTTCCAGATCCCCCAGATCCTTTTCTTCATATAGCAGAACGGCATACGCTGTATTCCCATCACGACCGGCGCGTCCCGCTTCCTGATAATAATTTTCCAGGCATTCCGGCGCATCTGCATGAATCACTATTCGAACATTGGTTTTATCTATACCCATACCAAATGCATTGGTGCATACGATCACCCGGATCTTATCATTCAGCCAATCTGTCTGTCGCTGATTTCTTTGCTCCTGTAATAGACCAGCATGATAAAAATCAGACGCGATGCCCAATGCCCGAAGTTGATCGCTTATCTCTTTTGTTCTTTTTCTGCTCCGACAATAAACGATAGCTGTTCCCGGCACATTGGTAAGTATCTCCTGAATCTTATTGATGCGTGATGGCGGCTGGAAACAACTATAGGAAAGATTGGATCTTTCAAATGATTGCCGAAAAACCAATTTGTTTTTCAGCTCTAATTTTTCGCAGATGTCTTCCTGCACTTTTGGAGTGGCAGAAGCGGTTAATGCCAGTACAGGTATCCCAGGTAATTCTTTTCTTAACGCGGCAATACGCAGATAGGGCGGACGAAAATCATAACCCCATTGCGATACACAATGTGCTTCATCAATAGCCAGCAAACTAATTGGCAAACCGGGCAGGTACTCAAGGAATAATTTACTTTCCAGTCGTTCTGGTGAAACATAGAGAAAACGGCAATTGCTTTCAGTGGCGATCTTTAAAGTATTGATCACCTCCTTTCGACTCAAGCCAGAATAGATGGCAAAGGCGGTAATATTTTTCCGGCGAAGATTTTCCACCTGGTCCTTCATTAATGCTATCAGTGGAGACACCACCAGGCAAAGCCCTTCCACCGCTAAAGTGGGTAATTGATAACATAAAGATTTTCCTCCACCCGTAGGCATCAGCACCAGCGCATCTTTTCCGGCTAATACGGATTGAACTACTTCCTCCTGTAAAGGACGAAATTGATCAAAACCCCAGTATTGTTTTAAAATATGATGAAGATCTCCAGGCAATCAGCTTACTTTTTTAACAAACAAACGTACGGAGTTTATTGCCAGTACCACATCACTGAATCCCATGACCAGTGCGCCAAGGGTAGGACTTAAAAATCCGAGCGCTGCCACTGGTATGGCGATGACATTATAGAAAAGAGCCCAGAATAGATTTTGTTTGATTGTAAGATATGTATGCTGACCCAGTCCCAGGGCTAATGGCAGTTTCTTCAATCCCTGATTCATCAGTACCACATGGGCGCTCTGCAGTGCTATTTGGGAAGAATCATTCATAGAAATACCAATAGTAGCTTTTGCCAATGCCGGTGCATCGTTTATGCCATCACCGATCATAGCTGTGGGTAATTTACTATTCAGTTCAGAAATCTTATTTAGTTTTTGTTCGGGAGATTGTTCAGCGATCACCGTATCAATTCCCAATTGCTTCGCGATTTGTTCGCATTTAATTTTGCTGTCTCCGCTTAGCAGAATGGTGGCCAAACCTTTTTTGTGCAGATAATTGATCACCTCTTTCGCTTCTGGCCTCAACTCATCCTGCAGATCGATCCATCCAATTAATTCCTGATTGCGGGTGATATAAATATTATGTCCTTCTTCTCTGGTTAATTCTTTTACCGTTTTATAAGATCCTGCCAGAAAAATATTTCCCTTGTTGTCTGTACCTTGCATGCCAAGGCCCTTTATTTCTTCTGTTTTCTGCCAGGGTATCAATTCATTTTCTTTCCATTCTTTTACGATGGCCTGAGCCAAGGGGTGAGTAGAATACTTCTCTAATGAATACGCGATCTTTTTAAATTCAGTTTCATTGACTTTAGCTGCATCAAACCAAAATCGGGCAAGACTGAAATTGCCCGAAGTCAGCGTTCCTGTTTTATCAAATACAACTTGTTTGATTGTCTTAAAATTCTCCAGGCTGGTGGCATTGCGAAAAAGTATTCCATTTCTTGCTGCACGGCCCAACCCAACTGCAATAGCGGCAGGTGTAGCCAATCCCATAGCACAGGGGCAAGCAATAACTAATACGGCAATAGATCGCATCAATGCTGGAGTAAAATCAGCAAGAAAAATCCAGTTCACTACTAATGTAAGGCTGGCAATAACTAAAACTACCGGAATAAATACGGCGCTGATCTTATCGGCCAGCAACTGCACGGGTGGTTTCTCTCCTTGTGCATTCTTTACCATATTGATGATGGCAGATAATACTGTATCATTTCCTGTGGCGGTAACCTGAGCCTTGATCGTTCCATTTACGAGGATGGAACCACCAATGATATTATCTTTTTTAGTTTTATAAACAGGTAAACTTTCACCGGTAACGATGGCTTCGTTCACCTCGGCCTCGCCCCATAAAACTTTCGCGTCTATTGGAACTTGCTCTCCCGTTTTTATTAAAATCAGGTCACCTATCCGAAGCTGGCTGTTCTCAACCTGGAAGATCTGCTCTTTGTGGTCATCATCAAAAGCGATCATATTGGCAATCACCTTCTGCGACTTCGCGATCTTATTCAGGGCACGCTGCGTAGAATTAATAGACGCTTCTTCCATATAATTTCCCAGAAATACCAGGGTAATAATGGTTGCAGCCGTTTCATAGAACATATAATTTTCAGGACTGCCTGAGATCGTACCATAAAGACTATAAATAAAAGCCGCCGTTGCACCAATGGCGATAAGCACATTCATGTTTGGCATGCCATGCTTTAAACTCTTAAATGCAGAAGGCCCGAAAAAACTCATTCCCACGAGATATACAGGGATGGTCAATGCTAATTGTACCTTATCGTTCATCAGCCAATGCAGATGTAGTCCGGGCACCATATGCAACATCAGTACGGCAGTAAATGGGAAACAGACCCAGAAGCGTTGTAAATGTGTGGAAAGAAATTTTTTCCGGGAATTTGCAATTGCAGGTTTTGACGAGTCAACGATCATATAACCCAGGTCGCTGATGCCTTTGCTTATTTTTTCTTCAGGAACTTCTTTATCTGCGTCAAATATCACATCTCCCGTGGCATAGTTCACCTTTACATTCTTCATACCTTGTTTTTCCAGGTATTTATGAATGCTTATCGCGCAGGTATTGCAATCCATCCCTTCCACTTTCCATTGAACCTTTTCCATAATGCAAATTTATTGAAACCAAGTCAGCCCTTATTTCGAATAGAGAAATAATACAGTGCTAAAGGTCCCAAACTTTTAATTTTGTATATATGGAATGGATCTATCATTTTAATGATATTGGTCAGGTGGCATCGGAGTTCTGGGCTTCCCTTAAGGAGGATAAAGTATTTGCTTTTCATGGCGAAATGGGCGTTGGAAAAACAAGTTTCATACATGCGCTCTGTGATGCCAGAGGAGTGAAGGATGTAGTGGGCAGCCCCAGTTTTTCATTGATCAATGAATATGAGGCAGATCAGGATTCAGGCTCTATTTATCATATGGATCTCTATAGGATAAAGGATGAGGAGGAAGCCAGCAGAGCGGGTATTGAGGACTGCCTTTACAGTGGCAATATCTGCCTGGTGGAATGGCCGGAGAAAATTTCAGGCCTGCTGCCGGATGAAACTAAACATGTTTTCCTTGAATGGATAGATAATGACCGCCGCAGTATAAAAATCGCGGATAATTAGGTAAATTTGAGAGGATAAAATAACCCGATCTTTTAAGTCATCATCAAGCGCATGGGCCAGCAAAAACCGCGAATAAGTACCTCCTTCAGCTATGAAACACTTGAAGAAACACTTGACATAAAGCCAAGGTCCGAAAGTATGATGATCGGAATTCCAAAAGAGATCGCTTTCCAGGAAAACAGGGTGGCTCTTACACCCGATGCCGTGAGCGTACTTGTTAGCAATGGGCACCAGGTAGTGATCGAACATAATGCAGGGGAAGCTTCCCATTTTCAGGATAAAGAATATAGTGAGGCCGGTGCAAGAATAGTGTACAACAGAGCGGAGGTTTTTATGGCTCCTATTCTGGTAAAAAGCGCTCCGGTCATTGAAGAGGATCTGGATCTTTTGCAGATCAACCAGGTTATCATTTCTCCAATACACCTTACCATACTCAAGGCCTCCACGCTGGCGAGCATGATGGAAAAAAAGATCACGGCCATTTCATTTGAGAATCTCAAGGACGACAGCGACTCTTATCCCATCGTACGCAGCATGAGTGAGATCGCAGGTTCTGCCGTTATGTTGATTGCAGCCCAGTACCTGAGTTCCTCAAATCATGGTAAAGGAGTTTTGTTAGGTGGTATATCCGGTATTGCTCCTACAAAGGTTATAATTATCGGAGCAGGAATTGTGGGAGAGTATGCCGCAAGAGCTGCTATTGCGCTTGGCGCTTCCGTTAAAGTTTTCGATAATAATGTATATCGCTTAAAGCGTCTGCAGAATAATATAGGTCAGAGAATGTGGACCTCTGTGATGGAGCCCCGCATGCTGGCCAAGCAATTAAAAACCTGTGAAGTGGCCGTAGGGGCTTTAGGTTCACAGACTGGCCGCACACCATTGGTGGTCACAGAAGAAATGGTCAGCAATATGCGTCCGGGTTCTGTGATCATTGATGTGAGTATCGACCGTGGTGGTTGTTTTGAAACCTCCGAGATTACTTCACATGAACATCCTATTTTTAAAAAATACGGCGTTATTCATTACTGCGTTCCTAATATACCTTCAGGTTTTTCCCGCACCGCCTCTCAGGCGATCAGCAATGTACTAATGCCATTACTTATGGAGGCCGGAGACAATGGCGGCTTCGAAAAACTGGTATGGCACAAACTTCATCTTCGCAGTGGTATCTATATCTTCAAAGGAGCCCTCACTAATTTTTACCTCAGTCAGCGATTCGACCTGAAATACACAGATCTGAATTTGCTGATAGCAAGCCAGAGGTAGTTAGGAGTTTGTAGTTAGAAGTTAGGAGTAAACAGCCCCTTTAATTCATGAATTGGAGCAAGAATAACAAACTTCCACAATTTAAGCTAGAAGCTTATAAGCCATTGGTCATCAGCACTTTTCTTATCAATTGAATGCCATCCTTTAGTGCCTGGCCTATAAAAATTTCCTCAATCTCTTTAATTAATCAAACATTTGTTTAGTTTCGCCAACTAAAATTATTTCGGCTATGTATTCCGATAAGCAATTGGTCATAATGGAAACCGCAGAATCACTTTTCGCGGATAAAGGGTTTAACGGTACCTCGGTCAGAGATATCGCCGAAAGAGCGCAGGTCAATCTTGCGATGATCTCTTATTATTTCGGCTCTAAAGAAAAATTGCTGGAGGCTGTTTTTCATTATCGCGGCGAGGCCAGTAAAATGACTATCGAACTGATCATAGGTAGTCCGGGTATTTCTGCTATGGAAAAAGTATACATGCTGGTAGACAATTTTATGGACAAGCTGATGGGACAGCAATGTTTCCATCGCATTATGGCAAGAGAGCAGGTTCTAAATAATACGACGGTTATTACTTCACTTATTCTTGAGATGAAAAAGCGTAATCTGGAACTGATCGAAAAGCTGATAAAAGAAGGTCAGGAGAATGGAGAATTTCGCCTTAGTATAGATGTACCCATGATGATGACCACCATGATAGGAACTGCGCATCACCTCGTGACTACCAAACATTATTACCGTGAATTAAGTGGCGTTCAGCAGTTAACAGAGCAAGAATTTGAATCCTTTATCAGGGCAAAACTGGCCAGTCATTTGAAGTCTTTATTTAAAGCAATGTTGAAATATGAAATATAGGATCATCATATCATTCGCGCTACTGGTTTTTTGCGGGTTAGCGAATGCGCAGGATAAAAAAATACTGGGACTTCAGGAGGCGATCGATCTCGGTATAAAAAGCAGTAAGCAACTTAAGATCTCAGGGGCAAAGATCGAAGAGGCTTCCGCAGCGTTGCAGGAGGCCATTGAAAAAAAATTGCCTAACGCATCTGCCTCTGCTTCCTATCTGCGATTGAATAGCGCCAATATCGATCTTAAATCTTCCAATAATAATAATGGGGGTTCCGGGTCCAGTCCAAAGGTGAACCAGGCATTGTATGGCATACTCAATTTATCAATGCCCATTTATTCTGGTGGAAAGATCCGTTATGGAATTCGATCGGCTGAGTTGCTAAAGAAAGCGATTGAGCTCGATGCGGAGATCAATAAAGATGAGATCATTCAAAACACCATTGAAGCATTTGCCAACCTTTTTAAAGCAGGCTCCCAGGTAAGATTGATAAAAGAAAATCTGGCCAGCGCAAGACAAAGAGTGAAAGAACTGGGCAACCTTGAGAACAATGGTTTGCTTGCACGTAATGATCTGCTCAAAGCAGAATTACAGGCATCCAACGTAGAATTGAATTTATTGGATGCAGAAAATAACCGCGATATCGCGAATCTGAATCTGGATCTGATGCTGGGATTTTCAACTGAAACGCAGCTGGCATTAGACACAGCTGGAATTGAAAAAGCCTATGATACAAGGGTGATGGACGATTTTATCCGCGCGGCGATCGAGAACAGAAAAGATAAAGCCGCGATAGAACTTCGCAGGCAATCTGCCCAAACAGGTGTTCTCTCTGTTAGAGCGGATGCACTACCTTCTATTCAACTTACCGGAGGTTATATTGCCGCGGATATTCCCAATGTTTTAACGGTGACCAATGCGGTCAACCTTGGGGTAGGAGTTTCCTATAATTTATCCTCCATCTGGAAAAATAAATCAAAGGTTAAGCAGGCTGAATCAAGGGTTCAACAAATACAATACAATGAAGATCTGCTTGATGATGGAATCAAATTGCAGGTGAGCCGCGACTATCTCAATGTGATCAGTAATCGTAAAAAAGTAGAAGTATATGCCAAAGCCCTTGAGCAGGCTACGGAGAATGAGCGTATCGTAAAAAATAAATTCAATAATAGTCTGGCCACTACTCAGGAATTGCTGGATGCTGATGTGGCATTACTTCAATCCAAACTCAGTTATACGCTGGCAAAGGCCGATCAGTTTGTGGCTTATAATAAATTATTGCAGTCATCTGGCATCCTTGCCGAGGAGCTGAAGAAATAAATAACCTTCCAACAAATAATCATGCAAGAAAAAACATCGAAGAAGAGAAACCCGATATTTATAATCATACTTGTCATCCTAGTGGTTGGCGGTTCCTGGTTCGGGTATAGCAAATACCGTCATAGCCTTGCGCATGAGGACACAGATGACGCGCAGATAAGTGCGGATATTAGTCCGGTGATCCCACGTATTTCAGGTTATGTAACAGATGTAAGAGTAAACGATAATAAATACGTGAAGAAAGGTGATACCCTGATGATACTTGATGATCGCGACTATCTGCTTAAACTTCAACAGGCGGAAGCCGCATTGGCGAATGCAAGATCAGTTGCAGGAACTGCAAGAGCAAATACAATAGCCGCCCGTGCAAATATTGCGACTGCCGCAGCCTCCATTGGAACACTGGACGCGCAGATAGAAGCCGTCAAGGTCACTCTATGGCGTGCCACACAGGATTTTGTCCGCTATGCGAATCTTATAAAAGATCATTCAATAACTCAACAGCAATATGAGCAGGCACTTGCTGCTAAACAATCAGCAGAAAAACAGGTAGCCATTCTGGAAGAACAGAAAAAACAGGCTACCAGTCAGACCAATGCGGTGAGTGAACAAAGCAAAGCGGTTTCTACACAAATTGAAGTAGCAGGAACCGTAATACAGCAAAAGCTTGCGGATGTAGATGCCGCCAGGTTAAATCTTTCTTATACAGTGATCACTGCTGTGAATGATGGTATGGTATCTAAGGTGAATGTGCAGCCCGGACAATTTGTACAGGCCGGCCAATCGCTTTTCAGTGTGGTGCATAGTGATGATAAATGGGTGGTGGCAAATTTTAAGGAGACCCAAATAAATAAAATGGTAGAAGGGCAGAAAGTGACCGTGAAAGCGGATGCCTTCCCTGGCCATGATTTTGAAGCAAAGCTTGCCTCTTTTTCTCCGGCTACCGGATCTACATTCTCTTTACTTCCTCCGGATAATGCCACGGGAAATTTTGTAAAAGTGGTACAGCGACTTCCTGTAAGAATTGAGTTTGCTGATAAAAATGACAGCCTGGTAAAAAAATTAAGACCCGGAATGAACGTGCAGGTGGATGTTCACATAAAATAAGAAAATGATACAGGAAGGTTCATTGGTTGAATATGGCTCCCGAAGAGTGATCATTACACTTACTGCGATTCTCTGCGCTTTGCTTGAGATCGTGGATACCACCATTGTGAATGTGGCACTGAATGATATGAAGGGAAACCTTGGTGCAACCACCACTGAAGTAGGTTGGGTGATCACAGCTTATGCTATCGGAAATGTGATCATTGTTCCTATGACCAGCTGGTTGTCTCAGCAATTTGGACGAAGTAATTATTTCGCAGCTTCTATTATTCTGTTCACCATTTGTTCTTTTCTCTGTGGAAATGCCACTACCATCAATGAACTTATTATTTTCCGTTTTTTACAGGGAGTAGGTGGCGGAGCATTACTGGTTACTTCACAAACCATTATTACCGAAAGTTATCCCGCTCATAAGAGAGGAATGGCCCAGGCTATTTATGGAATGGGCGTTATTGTTGGTCCTACTCTTGGTCCACCATTGGGTGGTTATATTGTGGATCACTGGCAGTGGCCTTTTATTTTTTATATCAATATTCCATTGGGAATCATTGCCACCTTATTAACCCTTCAGTTCGTACGTTCCCCAAAATATGCGGAGAAAAGCGCTGTAAAAGATATTGACTGGGCGGGTATCGGACTTCTTGCTGCCTGTGTAGGTTCATTGCAATATGTATTGGAAAAAGGTCATGATGATGACTGGTTCTCCAGTAATACGATCACCTGGCTTACGGTCACTGCTATTTTCAGCGGATTCTTTTTCATCTGGAGAGAATTGACTTTCCGAAATCCAATTGTAAACCTTCGCGTTCTAAAGAATGGTAATCTCCGCATTGGTACTTTTCTATCTTTTATTCTTGGATTTGGTTTATACGGTTCCACCTTCATAATACCATTGTATACTCAGGCAACACTTGGATGGACCGCCACACAATCAGGCTTACTGCTTGTTCCTGCTGCTCTGACGACAGCCTTCATGATGCCATTGATAGGAAGACTATTACAGGCAGGTGCTAAGCAACAATACCTGGCTGCGCTGGGCATGCTCGCGTTTTTTATATTTTGCTTCTGGGGATTTAGAATTCTAACACCCGATACAGATAAACCGGCATTTTTCTGGATGCTGATCTTTAGAGGAATGGCCCTTGGTTTATTATTTATTCCGGTAACCACTATGTCATTAAGCACCCTGCAGGGAAGACAGATAGGAGAGGGTGCAGCCTTTACCGGAATGATGCG
>JAYTXP010000229.1:0-1700 GCA_043742885.1 Chitinophagaceae bacterium
GAATGGCTTGTTCCCGCGCGTACAAACCTCGAACAGCCAATTAATCTTACGTCTGCCGACTACACCACTTCGAATTATGGCCATATTCTTTATAATAAAGCAGCTATGGGGTTCAACTACCTGGAGGCTTATCTTGGAGATTCCCTTTTTAATTCGACCATGCATGATTATTACCTGAAATGGAAATTCAAACATCCGCAACCCGATGACCTTCGAAATATATTTGAGACCAATACTGGGAAAGACTTGTCATGGTTTTTCAATGATTTTATAGGCACGACAAAACGGCTTGACTATAAGGTTATTCGTTTAGAGAACCAGCGATTGCTTGTTAAAAATAGCGGTGAATTAGTTGCTCCGTTGATTATCGCCGGCATGTCTGGAGACAGTATTTACTTTGAAAAGTGGGTCGATGGTTTCGATGGGGAAAAATGGATCGATCTTCCCCAGGGAAATTATTCTGAGATTAAAATCGATCCCAAGCACGCAATGCCTGAATTATTCAGGCTAAATAATAACATCCGGAGAACAGGTTTTTTTCCAAAACGCGATCCCGTCCGCGCCCAGCTCCTGTTTACCCTTGAAGATCCGGACAAAAGGACCGTAATGTATATTCCTGCTGTGAACTGGACCAAAGAAAACGGGTTTATGGTTGGAATGGTTTTGCATAATGGCTTCCTTATCCCCAAACCATTCGAATATTTTCTGATGCCTTTCTATTCATTCAGCAATCCCGGTCTGGCCGGATTTGGAAAAATTTCATACAATATCACCCCATATGAAAATTTCATCAGGATGGCAACCATCACGCTCGAAGGCACACAATTCGGTGCACCGGGTGACCAAAACTATCACAAAATAAAAACAGGATTTGATCTTTATTTTAGGCCAAATGAGATGAATGATCTTTTGCGTCATAAGGTAAGCGCATACTATACTACAGCTTCAGATCTTTTTCAGATTGAGCTTATGGAGAAGGCAAAAATGAGGTCATACCTGCAATTCGGATACTTACTCGAAAAGACCGGATTCATTAACCCTTATAGTCTGCTGGCTTCATTCGAAGCTAATAAATCTTTCCAGAAGACATCGGTGGAGTTCAATTATAAATACAGTTATTCTGGAAAGAATAATGGATTGGATATAAGACTTTTTGCAGGGAAAATGATAACGAATACATCAAATATTCCCTTTTATTCACTGGCTGCAGGTGGCCGAAGTGGCCGTGAACAATATCTCTTTCAGGGATCTTACCCTGACCGTTTTGGAGTTTTCCCCTCTTCGTTTTGGTCAAGACAAATGGCTTTATCAGAAGGAGGACTGGTATCACCTGTAAACGAAAGCCTTGGGTACAGCAATTGGCTCGTTTCACTGTCCATGACAAGCAATCTGCCCGGGAAGGCCAGCAGGATCCCAGTCAAATCTTTTGCCAACTTCCTGCTGAACGATCATGGCCTCAATTCTAATTATAATTCCCGATTCTTTTTTGAAGCAGGTTTAAAGGCCGGAATATGGAATCTTTTTGAGATCTATATCCCGCTTGTGGTTTCAGGGAATATTAATTCTATCAATCAGTCGTTCAAGGACAGGATACGCATTGTTTTAACGCTCGATTCTTTCAGCAAGCTAAAGATAAACGCGGCTTTGGCAAATTGAAAATATGTGAATTTTATAACTTATATCCGGAATTGTGTAACATA
>JAYTXP010000230.1:0-7413 GCA_043742885.1 Chitinophagaceae bacterium
TTTCCGATCTTTTTAATCCTTCTACTATTGAAGCGGCTAATACCGTTCAATTTAAATACGCCTTATTGATGAATACGGAAGTGGAAACTGTTCCAAACATAACCTTACTGGAAGGTGTAGACAATTGGTATGGTGTAAGATATCGTTCGGGTGGCAACGACCATAAAGGAATTGATTGTTCCGGCTTTACTGTAGCTGTGTATTCTGCCGTTTACGGTATTACACTTCCGAGAGTAGCCAGAGATCAATACCATAATTCTCATAAGATATCCACTACAGAATTGCAGGAAGGCGACCTGGTCTTTTTCAACACAAGAGGAAGAGGAGTAAGCCATGTTGGTATTTACCTCGGTAATAATTTTTTCATCCATGCCTCTGTATCAAAAGGAGTAATGGTTAGCAGCCTTTTTGAGCCCTATTATCTTCAGCGTTTTGCAGGAGCAGGTCGTATCGACCGAAAAGAAGTGATCGCCTCTAATTAGATCTCCATTTATTTCTGATCGTTTCCCAGACAGGTGCAATATCCGGAGTGAGCTTGAGGTATAATACTCCAGATCCAAATAATATCATAAACACAAGACTGCGAAGAATTATTCCGGTAAACCCATGAATTCCCCGGAAACTTAAATAACATATAAGATAAACTCCGGCTGCCAGGATCACCGTATAAAGCGATTGCCAGCTCAATGGAAATAGCCTGAATTTTTTCCAGAGAAAAGAGGTTCGCAGAATATTATAGATAGTAATAGATACAATACTTCCTATGGCAGGTCCGATCAAACCATAATTTTTTGTAAGAATATAAGTCAGTGGAAGCATGATCACGATGAGCACCACACCACTGATCAGTTCAAATTTCCAAAATGTAGAAGTGGCAATGATCTGTGCATTCACACCGGTTCCCATATCAATGATCCTGGTTAACCCCAAAAGGAAAAAAATATCCGCCGCCTCAAGGTAAGCGGGCTTGATATTAAAGTAAATAATTCCATCCCTGAAATTCATCCAGATCAAAAGAAAAATAGCACAAGCAAAGATCAGCTGATTAATAGATGAACGCTGATATATCTTTTGGATCAGAGGAATATTCTTATCCTTCCAGGCTTTGGAAAGATGTGCAATTGAAGAAGCGACGATACCTCTTTGCGGAGCCTGAATAATCGCTGTCATAATAGTGGCTAATCCATAAATACCTGCCTTTGCCGATCCGTCCTTCAGTATGGAAGCGATCACAATAGTATCAAACACCTGTGAAATAGTAAACACTAATGAGCCAGTATATACAAAACTGCATAGTGCAAGGATCTTTCCGAAATATCTTCTGGTGACCTTACTCATTGAAAAATGAAAATGCAGGTCCTTCTTCCACCATAGATAAATAAGCAGCCCAATAGCAATTCCGGGATAAGTAAAAGCAAATAATTTAATGAACAGGTCAAAATCTTTTACAACGCCTTTCAGATATAAAACAATAAGAATAGTAGTGAATAATCTCCATTGAACTTCTCTGAAAAAATTGGTGATTACAGACCGATGCAGGCTCCAGGCGAAAGCCTCCAGGATAGTATAGATGGTTAGTCCTAACCCCAAAGGGAATATCCAGTAATAATAAGTTACAAGCTGCGGACTGTTTGTGCCAAATTTTTTGATCACCAGGTGTTTCATTGCCATTCCAGCCCCCATCACCAGCAGAAAGCCAAAAAAACTTACCAGCAGTGCCCATGCGATCATGTCATTTTTTTTCGGAGGCAGATGTTCGTTGTAATAAGGGTGGAATTTAAAAATATATGAAGGCATGGCCATAGCCGCTACTGCCGACATCATAGTGGCAATAGCAATAAAGATGGTTACAAGCCCATATTCTTCTTCGCTGAAATAACCCTGTCGGGTAAAAATATACGTATTGAGCAAGCCGACAGCGAATCCTGAATAGATCACCACGGAGGAAATGATACTTTGCCTTCTTATACTCATCGGTGGTTTGCAGTTAGGGATCCGATTATCGGATCATGATTTCTTCAGGTAAACATAAAAATTCCTGTCGGCCACGATCCCTTTTTCTTTTTGTTCAGCAGTTAGCTTTCCATCTTTCCATTCTTCAGACGGGTTTATCCAATCACCGTTATTTAATTTCAACGGCATTTTAAATCCCTTTACCACATTGATCCATCGGTAAGAATAGCTATCACCATTTACTTTGTATTCAAGTGTCGGGATCTTAGTAGTCCGCAAATACTCATCAAAGATCTTTGAAAGATCCTGTCCTGATCTTTTACTTACATAATTCTCCAGATCGGATGAGTTGATCGTTTTATGATAAAACTCTTTATTCAATCCGCGGTATATACTGCGGAATAAGGAATCATTATTTATTACCTGTCGGATAGTGTGCATCATATTCGCCCCCTTATTATACATATCACCGCTTCCTTCTTTATTTACACCATAAGGTCCTATCAGGGGAATATCATTGGAGATGTTATTTCTTATTCCTCTTACATAATCATCCGCCGCTTTTTTACCATAATGGTATTCTATGAAAAGTGCCTCTGAATACATGGTATTGCCTTCATGCACCCACATATCCGCGATATCGTTGGTGGTAATATTATTTCCAAACCATTCATGTCCGCTTTCGTGCACAATGATATAATCCCATTTTAAACCCCAGCCAGTTCCGGAAAGATCCATACCCAGATAACCATCTTTATAATGATTGCCATAGGCTGTGGCGCTCTGATGTTCCATTCCCAGGTGAGAAGATTCTACCAGTTTATATCCATCCTCATAAAAAGGGTAAGGGCCAAACCAATATTCAAATGCTCTGAGCATCGGTTTCACATCCCTTCCGAATTGTTTTTTCGCTTTTTCAATATTATAATCCAACACCCAGTAATTTAGGTCCAGCTTACCTTTTTCTCCTTGCAGTGGATCACTGAAATTGACATATTTGCCTATATAAGGAATGATATCGTAATTATTGATCGGGTTCTTTACCTCCCAGGTATAAATAGCCTTGCCACCCTTCTTATTTTCTTTGTTGATCAAACGGCCATTGCCCACTGCCACCAGGGTATCCGGAACTTCAATTTTTAATAAAGCTCCCAGATCGGGTTCATCACTTTGATGGTCCTTGCAGGGATACCATACACTGGCGCCTAATCCCTGGCAGGCAGCTGTAATCCAGGGTCTGCCCTTATCATCTTTTTCCCAGATCCAGCCTCCATCCCATGGTGGATTAACCGCCTCTCTTGGTTTTCCTTTAAAATAAATGGTGATATTGTAAAGTGGCAGGGCTCTTTCTTTTTTAACGAAGGTCTTTGCCACATTGAATTTGAATTTCCCAAAATCAATATAATAGACATTGCCTTCTCTTTTGAAATTCGTCAGATTTTTATTGTTGAAGATAATATGATCGATCTCCATTGGCTGCTGCAGGTCGATCTGCATTCTTTTATTCGCGCCTTCCTGGTTAATATCAAATTCAATTTTATTATAGCCTCTGATTGTCTTTGTTTCAAAATCGGGAGCTACATAAATAGTATAACTGGCTACATCCCACCAGGCTCTTTCAGGCGTAATGCTGCCTCTGAGCGTATCCTGCCGGTCCATAACCTTTTTCTTGTTTAAAGGCTGTCCGATACAAGTAGTATAGAACAGACCAGCCGCGGCTAATAAAACAGATGATGAAAGGATCCTTGCCATACTTAAAATTGATGATGTAAATTTAAGGCTTGATAGATAAGATGTCATATAAATCTGCTTACACAAGTCGCTTCGTTATTTTATGGCTAATTCCGTTATTTTTTTCCTGTTACAACCGCACGAATCATGAGAAAAATATATTTCATTATAATGAATTTAATGGAGTCCAGTCGCTGGATCCGGCTTTTGCAAAAAGCCAGTCGGTCATGTGGTCCTGTCATCAGCTTTTTAATACCCTGGTCGAGACCGATGATAGCCTGCATATTGTTCCATCACTTGCCAGGTCCTGGGATATTTCAGAAGACAGAACCGTTTTTACCTTTCATTTGAGAACGGATGTATTCTTTCATGATGATCCCTGTTTTCCAAATGGTAAGGGCAGAAAAATGCTTGCTTCCGATGTGGTCTATAGCCTGGCTCGTATACTTGACAAAGATCTGGCCAGCCCAGGTTCATGGATATTCAATCATAAAGTAGATTCTGTTTTGCCTTTTCTGGCAATGGACGATAGTACTTTTCGTCTCCGTCTGCAACGTCCATATCATCCTATCCTGGGTATCATGTCAATGCAATATTGTTCGGTGGTCCCAAAAGAAGCCATTGATAAATATGAAAAAGATTTCAGAAGGCATCCTGTTGGCACCGGGCCTTTTGCTTTTGTAGATTGGGAAGAAGGGCAAGCCCTGATCATGAAAAAGAATCCCCTTTATTTTGAATTTGATGAAAAAGGTCAAAGACTTCCTTACCTAATGGGCATCCATATTTCTTTTTATGATAGTAAGGCAACAGAATTTCTTTTGTTTCGTCAGAAGCAACTCGATTTCATCAATGATATTGAAGCTTCTTTTAAGGATGAAATCCTGAGTAAGACAGGTACACTCCGCAAAGACTGGGAAAATAAGATCGTATTACAAACCAGTCCTTATCTTAATATTGAATACCTGGGTATTTTGGTAGATGAGAATAATGAACTGGTCAGTCATTCTCCTATGCATATTAAAAAAATAAGACAGGCTATAAATTATGGGTTTGACCGAAGGAAAATGGTTCTTTATTTGCGAAATTCTATGGGCACAGCCGCCGAATCTGGCTTTGTACCAATGGGACTGCCAAGCTTTGATACTTCCAAAGTGAAGGGATATCATTACGATCCGCAACGAACCAGACATTTATTAGCTGAGGCCGGATATCCAGGAGGCAAAGGACTGCCCTCAATTAAACTTCTTACCATTGCCATCTATGCTGATATGGCCAATTTCATTGCAAAACAATTAGAAGAATCGGGAATACCGGTGCAGGTGGAAGTAGTACAGAAATCACTTTTATTGACGATGACCTCCTCATCTACTGCCTCATTTTTCCGGGGCTCCTGGATAGCAGACTATCCTGATGCGGAGAATTATCTTTCTGTATTCTATTCTAAAAACCCGGCTCCACCTAATTATACCCGGTATAATAATCCTGTATTCGATAAGGTATTTGAAAAAGCCCTGATGGAAACAAATGATAGTCTGCGTTATGAATTATACCAGCAGGCTGATCAGATCATGATAGATGATGCGCCGGTTGTTCCACTTTGGTATGATAAAGTGGTTAGACTAGTTCAGCCGAATGTATCCGGATTTCCAGCCAATGCGGTCAACCTTCTTGAACTGCGACACACTATTATAAAATAAATACTGAGATTAATGTTTCAGTTTATCCTTAAAGACCTTTCTGAACTTATCCAATTTCGGACGAATCACCATACGACAATAGGGATTCGTGTTTTCGTTCAATTCAAAATACTGCTGATGATAATCTTCAGCAGGATAGAAGACAGTATAGGGGGTGACCTCTGTTACAATTGATTTTTCAAAAGCGCCTGATTTGTCAAGCTGCACTTTATACTTCTCCGCTTTTTCTTTCTGCACAGCAGTATGATAAAATATAGCACTACGGTATTGTGTACCCACATCTGCGCCCTGCCTGTTCAATGTTGTAGGATCATGTGATTCCCAGAACACAGCCAGCAATTCATCAAAACTGATCTTAGCAGGGTCATATACGATTTGTAAACATTCAGCATGCCCGGTTTCACCGGTACATACTTCCTTATAGGTCGGGTTCTTTGTTTGTCCGCCAGAATACCCTGAAGTAGCGCTGATCACTCCATCGAGTTCTTCAAAGATCGCTTCAGTGCACCAGAAACATCCGTTGGCAAAGGTTGCAGTGTCGTTAGTTGATGTTACTACTTTGGTAGTTTGATTCAATTGATCGGTCATGTTTATATTATTAATATTAGACTGGCCACAGGATAATAATCCGGTAGCGGCGCTTAATAGGACAGAACAGAGAGTTATCATATTTTTCATGATTTGCGAAGTTCAGCGATTTTATTTACGCATTCCGTTTTTGATCTGCTAAAATCCTGCCCCAGCTGATTATTTCAGATTTATTAACAAATCGGGAACAGAATAGTTTTACAGGAAGAGATACGGGAAAACAGGTGAATTGGTTTTAATTTTGCCGCCAGATGAAGGTATACCCCGCTTCCGCCCCAGTACAGTTGGAATTTGATAAAGTGAAAGAGTTTTTGCTCGGTTATTGCCGTTCGGAATATGCCCGGGAGAAAGCGCGTGAACTACAGACTTTTATCGGTCTGGAGGAGATTCAATGGGCCCTGAGGCAGACCTATGAATATAAAACCCTGCTGGCCTCAGGGCTGTATTTTCCCAATGATGAACCATTGAACCTGGCCCGCGAGTTACAATTGATCGCTATTACAGGTGCTTTATTGAGTGGAGAGGAGCTGTTGCATATACGAAAGCTGGCTACCTCCATTTATACTCTTTTTCATTGGTTCAATGAAGAGAGAAAACAAGCCTGGCCCGGACTTTACAAGGCAATTTCCCATTCTCATTATGAAAAAAAGATCATTTTATTAATTGATGAGGTGATCGATGAACTGGGCCAGGTAAAAGATAATGCATCGGAAGAGCTTAAGAATATTCGTCATTCTTTATATCGACGAAGAAATGAATTGCGCCGTCTGTTTGAAAAAGTAGTTGCCCGGTTAAATAAACAAGGTTACCTGGCAGAGATCGAGGAAAGTTTTATGAATGGCAGAAAGGTGGTAGCCATTTTTGCCGAGCAAAAAAGAACCGTTAAGGGTATTATGCACGGTGAAAGTGATAGCCGGAAAACTGCTTTTGTAGAACCAGAAGAAACCATCGATCTAAATAATCAGGTTGCGGAACTGGAAAATGAGGAGAGAAGAGAAGTGTACCGTGTATTAAAAGAGCTCACCTCACGTCTTTCAGCATTTGCATCATTATTAAAAGACTGGCAGCAGATCGCCGGTGAATTTGACCTGATAAGAGCAAAAGCATTATTTGCCATCGAAGTAAAGGGAGAATTCCCATTGGTAACTGATAAATCATTTATTCATTTGGTGAACGCTTATCATCCTTTGCTTTATCTCTATAACCGAAAGCAAAATAAACCAACTATTCCTGTCACTGTATCCCTGAATGATCAGCAACGGATACTTATTATTAGCGGACCCAATGCCGGGGGCAAGACCGTTACCATGAAAACAGTGGGCTTGTTGCAGATGATGGTGCAAAGCGGATTGCTTGTGCCTGTTCACCCTTCTTCAGAGTTTGGCATTTTTAGGCAGTTGATGATCCATATAGGAGATTCGCAGAGTATAGAATTCGAATTAAG
>JAYTXP010000231.1:0-3671 GCA_043742885.1 Chitinophagaceae bacterium
TAACCAGATCGGATTTAGTCTGAACGTACCCATCTTCGACGGTTTTCAGAAAAAAGCCAAAATAAAACAGGCGGAGTTTAACCTGGAGAAAGCAGATAATAATCTGGATCAGGCGAAGAAGGGGATCGATATGGAAAGAACCATTTCAAAAAATACATTGGTGAATGCTATGCTGAGTCTGGATATTCAGGAAGATAATATGAAGCTGGCTGAAAAGGTGTACAATTCAGAAAAGAAAAAATATGAGGTAGGTACAGGAAGCAGCTTTACCATTCTTAGCGCGGATACCGATCTGCAACAAGCGCAATCGAATTATTTCCGTGCACTCTATGATGCCATCATTGCCAGGGTAAGTTATTTAAAAGCATTAGGCAGTTTATAAAATATAAAAACCGAAATCATGAAGAAATATTTAAGCTATTTAACCCTTTTATCTGCCACACTGATCATACTCAGTTCCTGTGGTGGTAGTGCCAAGGATAAAAAAGGCGACCTGGGTGATATGAAGGTCAATCTGGAAAAATTAAAAAAGGAAAAATCAACATTAGATCAGAAGATCCGCGATCTGGAAACAGAGATAGGCAAGGCTGATCCTGCATTAGCAAAAGCTACCAAGCTGGTGGATACAGATACGATCGTTGCTGCTGAGTTTTTGCATTATATCGATCTGCAGGGACAGATCGCTACTGATGGAATGTCATATGTAGCGCCTGCAGGTCAAGGTGGATTAGTAAAAGCCGTATATGTAAAAACGGGACAAAAAGTTAACAAGGGTCAGGTGTTGATTAAACTGGATGATGCCATTGCCCGTCAGCAATTATCTGCCGCGCAACAACAAACCGGAGTATTAAAAGCAAGATTGGCGCAGGCAGAGACCATTCTTCAGCGCTATGAGAATTTATGGAGCCAGGGAATTGGCGCGGAGATCAATGTGATCAATTCAAAAGCGGATGTGGAAGCTTTGCAAAGTCAGATACGTGCCGCGAATGCCCAGGTAGGCAGCGCACAGGGGCAATTAAATATCACGGTGGTTCGCGCAGAATTAAGTGGTACTGCTGATCAGGTGAATGTGAGGGTAGGAGAATTCTTTTCCGGAATGGGAGGAGACAGAAAACCGCAGATCGTGATCGTTAATCTCTCTGAATTGAAAATGATCGTCCCTGTACCTGATTCCTATGTAGCTCGTGTGAAGAAAGGAGACAAAGTGGAAGTGATCGTTCCTGAAACAGGCAAGCCTTCTTTTTCTTCAATAATAAGTGTAGTGGGTAGTTCAATCGATCCAACGACACGTTCATTTACTGCAGAGGCCAAACTTCCATCCGATCCATTACTGAAACCGAATCAGCGGGCCACAATGAAAATTCTGGACTACCAGTCGAAAAACGCGATCGCTGTTCCTGTAAATGTGGTACAATCGGATGAGACAGGTAAATATGTATACGTGATTGAAAAGTCAGGCGAAAAAACAGTAGCCCGTCGTATAACGGTGATCACTGGTGAAACTTATGGTGGAAAAACAGAAATTAAAAGTGGACTAAACTCCGGCGATCAGATCATTACAGAAGGATTTTTATCCGTGTATGATGGACAAACTGTGACCATGAGATGATAATGATCAAAACCAACAAATAAGTTGTATGAAAATACTTGAAGGCGTTGCAGCCAAATTCAAACAGTTCCGGCCAAGCAGTTGGGCCATCGATAATAAGACCGCCATTTATATTGTGGCCATCCTGATATCGGTTTATGGGTTGATGAAATTCAACTCCCTTCCAAAAGAACAGTTTCCCGATATTGTGGTGCCTACTATTTCAGTGACCACGGTATACGTAGGAAATTCTCCCAAGGATATTGAGAATCTGGTAACCCGACCTATAGAGAAAGAATTAAAAGGCATCAGCGGGGCCAGGGTTAATAAAATAACCAGCACTTCACAGACTGATTATAGTTTGATCGTTGTAGAATTTGATACCGATGTAAAGACCGATCTCGCAAAACAAAAAGTGAAGGATGCCATTGATAAGGCCCGTACTGATCTGCCCACTGATCTTACAAAGGAACCTGATGTGCAGGAATTTGCATTCAGTGAAATGCCGATCATGTTTGTAAATATCAGTGGAGATTATGATGGCATCAAGTTGAAAGAATATGCCGATAAGATGCAGGATCATTTTGAATCACTTAAAGAGGTAACCCGGGCCGAGATCGTAGGTGCGCCAGAAAGAGAGATACAAGTAAATGTGGATCCGTATAAAATGACGGCTGCAAGAGTGAGTTTTTTGGATATCGAAAATGCCATCAATCGCGAGAATAATGATATTACCGGTGGCCTGATCGAGGTGGGGAATATGAGAAGAACTCTTCGTGTAAGAGGGCAGTTTACCGGCGTAGAGGACCTGCAGAATATTGTGGTTCGAAGCACTGCCCAGGGTGCTACCGTATACCTGCGTGATATTGCAGAACTAAAAGATACTATTAAGGAAAAAGAAAGTTATGCCCGTCTTGACAGTAAGAATGTGGTAACGCTGAATATTGTAAAAAGAGCCGGAGAAAATCTGATCGCCTGTGCAGATAAAGTGAAAGAGTTGGTAAAGGAGATGCAGGTCAATGGAGAGATACCTCCTGATCTTAAAGTGGTATTTACCGGTGATACCAGTAAGCAAACCAAGACCTCATTTGATGAACTGATCAATACCATCATCATTGGATTTATACTGGTGCTGATCATTCTGATGTTCTTTATGGGAGTGACCAATGCATTCTTTGTTGCCTTAAGTGTGCCATTAAGCGTGTTTGTGGCCTTTCTGTTTCTTCCGTTGGCCGATTCAATTATCGGTTCATCTATCACGCTCAACTTCATTGTGCTATTTGCACTATTGTTTGGGCTGGGGATCATAGTGGATGATGCCATTGTGGTGATAGAGAATACGCACCGGATATTTAATAATGGAAAAGTGCCGATCGTTCGATCGGCAAAAGAGGCGGCCGGTGAAGTATTCATTCCTGTACTGGCAGGTACAGCTACCACGCTTGCTCCATTCTTTCCATTATTATTCTGGAAGGGTCTGATCGGAAAATTTATGATCTATTTTCCGACCATGCTGATCCTGACCCTGGCAGCATCCCTGATTGTTGCATTTATTTTTAACCCTGTATTCGCGGTAAGCTTTATGCATCCTGAGGGTAAAGAATTTGAAAAGCCAAAGAGAGCGATATTCCGAAATAAATGGTTTTTTGTATTCCTTATTGGAGGATTGCTTCTTCATTTATCGGGATTTCATGGTACAGCCAATTTCCTTTTATTGATGGCGCTGCTGATGATATTTAATGCCTATGTACTTAATGATGGTATACATCGTTTTCAGGATCGCGTATTGCCTAAACTGATGGATCGCTATGAAAAATTATTACGATGGATACTTAAAGGAAAAAGACCGGCATGGGCCTTTGTATCCTTATTTGGTCTCTTCATTATTTCCTTAATGGCTTTAATGTTCAGGGGAAATAAAACCACCTTCTTTCCAAGTGGTGACCCCAACTTCGTATATGTATATCTGAAGCTGCCGGTTGGGTCGGATGTAAAATACACGGATAGTATTACACATATCCTGGAGCATCGGGTAGAGAAAGTATTGGAAAAAGAAAAGCCGGGTACCGAAGGAAGTATTGTG
>JAYTXP010000232.1:0-2941 GCA_043742885.1 Chitinophagaceae bacterium
TAGATCGATCTCTTCCTGGTGAGCAAAAAAGTATTCATCAAATCCATCCATCTCATGAAATACGTGGGCGCGGATAAATAAAGTAGCACCCGTGGCCCAGAAAACCGGAGCTATATCATCATATTGCCCTTTGTCTTCTTCGCAAATATTAAATATTCTTCCTCTCACAAAAGGATAACCCATACTATCCATCCAACCTCCAGCCCCGCCGGCATATTCAAAAAATCGTTTATCTTTTTGCCATAATAATTTTGGCTGACAGGCCGCGATATTTTTATTTGACTCCAGCAGATTCACCAAAGGCTCCAGCCATCCTGGAGTAACTTCTACATCGGAATTCAACAATACATAATAATCAGAAGTCACTTGTTTAAGCGCTTCATTATATCCTTTGGCAAAGCCATGATTTTTTTCGAAAATTATTAATCGTAACTGCTGATAATGCTGACGAAGAAACTCAACAGAATCATCAGTAGATGCGTTATCTGCAATGATGATCTCCATATTTCCATAGGTAGTTGCCTGCAAATAGGGCAGGAACTGTTCAAGGAAATTTCGGCCATTCCAGTTTAAAATAACCACAGAAACCTGGGGAAGATGATCCAAGAGAAGAATTTATTTGACCAAAAATAAGGGAACTCTAATTATCACGATATTTACCTTAATGATCAGGCAATATTTAAACTTGCGGACCTTCCTGGCCATCGTAGCGATCTTCATCGTAAGCGGTACCATCATTTACTCTCAGTATCTCGCGAGAAAAATCGCGAAGGATGAGAAAATTCGTGTAGACCAATGGTCCCAGGCCGCAAGATTCATACTCAGGCATGGGTCCGACTCTACAGATAGCAGTCTTGCTGATTCTATTATACGCAGTAATACAAGTATCCCAATTATAGAAGCTGACCAATTTGACAGGATTAATGACCAGATCAATCTTGATACGTCGAAAATTTCAAAGGACTCTTCATATCTCGTAAGGATGCTGAATAAATTCAAATCAATTAATCCGCCCCTGGTTTATCCCGATCCTCTTGATTCTTCAAGGCTTACGAAGTATTATTATGGTCATACTAAATTATTGGATGAAGTAAGATATTATCCGATTATCCAGTTGCTTATCGTAGCACTATTTATTCTAATCATATTTCTTTCCCTTCGGGGAAGTTATCGCTCTACACAAAACCAGGTATGGGCAGGTATGGCCAAGGAAACGGCTCATCAATTGGGTACACCGGTTTCTTCATTGGAAGGTTGGGTGGAAATGCTGAAAGAAAAAGAGATCGATCAGCAGATACTCCAGGAATTGGAAAAAGATGTGAGTCGTTTACGATTGATCTCTGACCGCTTTGGAAAAATTGGAAGCCGCCCGCAGTTGGAAGAGATGGATCTGATACAGCAGATACGACATATGATGGATTACATGAAAAAAAGAGCCACGGGGAAAATTGTCTTCGGTATGGATACCCATGAAGAAAATATCATTACCGCGCACATTTCACCACCATTATTTGACTGGGTTATTGAGAACCTTCTGAAGAATGCGCTGGATGCAATGGAAGGGAAAGGATCTATACTGGTGGATATTCACAAGGATTTGGAGAAAGTATATATTGATGTAACGGATACAGGAAAGGGGATCAGTAAGACCAATGCAGGCAAAGTGTTTAAGCCGGGGTTCACAACTAAAAAAAGAGGGTGGGGACTTGGACTAAGCCTTTCCCGTCGTATCATAGAAACGTATCATCGCGGTGAGATCTTTGTAAAGCATTCTGAGCCTGGAAAAGGCACTACTTTCAGGATCGTACTAAAGAAATAATATTTATATTTGCATCCCGTTTGATGATTATTAGTTACTAATTATTTATTATTAATGAATAATTGTATTCAAAAGCCCGGGTGGCGAAATTGGTAGACGCACTACTTTGAGGTGGTAGCGCCCGAAAGGGTGTGCTGGTTCAAATCCAGTCTCGGGCACAACCCTGATAAATTTTTATCAGGGTTTTTTATTTTAAAAAATATTTTGCCCTGATTCAAATTAATCGTAATATTGCGATAGATATGGGAGCTACAAAAACGGAGATATTCACGGAAAAACAAAATAAGATGGCCCAAATGATGAAAGCATTGGCCCATCCTGCACGTATTGCTATTATTCAGCAATTGCTGAAAACTAATGCCTGCATTTGTGGTGACCTGGTGGAGGAACTTGGATTAGCGCAGGCTACCATTTCGCAACATTTAAAAGAATTAAAGAATTCGGGATTGATCCAGGGAACTATTGAAGGCGCCAGCGTATGCTATTGCATCGATCCTAAAGTTTGGAAAAAGGTTAAAAAAGAGTTAGAAGGATTTTTTATTTCAATGGGTAATAAGTCCGATTGTTGCTGATTTTTTTTGTATTTAATCATCGTAATATTACAATAATAAAAACAAGATCATGAAAACAGAAGAGCAAATAAAAGAAACTGTAAGACAAAAATATTCTGAGATCGCTTTACAGAATAAAGAATCCAACCAATCCTCCTGTTGTGGCGCTACTTCTTCCTGTCGCGGTGATGAAGTCTATAATATCATGACAGATGATTACAGCAATCTCGAAGGTTATGATGCCAATGCTGATCTTGGTCTTGGTTGTGGTTTGCCTACTGCGTTTGCCCGCATTAAAAAAGGAGATACTGTTATCGATCTGGGTAGCGGAGCTGGTAATGATGCATTTGTTGCCAGGCATGAAACAGGCGATTCAGGTAAAGTGATAGGTGTCGATTTTACTCCGGCTATGATCGATAAAGCAAGAAAAAATGCAGAAGCCCTATCATTTAATAATGTGGAATTCCGTCAGGGTGATATTGAGAGCATACCAGTAACCAGTAATAAAGCAGATGTGATCGTAAGCAATTGTGTACTTAACCTGGTGCCAAATAAACATACAGTTTTTAGT
>JAYTXP010000233.1:0-3793 GCA_043742885.1 Chitinophagaceae bacterium
TTGACCCTTCGACAAGCTCAGGGCAGCGCTCCAGACTTCCAACTTCCCACTCTCCTCTGGTCTGCCAAAGAAGCAGTATTCAAATGGTATGGAGATGGGAGTGTTGATTTTAGAAATGATATTCAGTTGAACGACTTGAACCAGGACACAAAAGAAATTGATTGTTTCTTCGTAAAATCGAATACAGATTTGAAGATTGGTTATGATTTACTCGATGGATTGGTTTGTTCGTGGGTTGTTGAATAATTAGTAATTATTAAATATTCATTATTGCCTAATCCAGTAATTCAGTATCTGACCCTTCAATCAAATTCAGATCCACCTCCATTCCTGAAATTCCTTCTATCGATCCCCGTATATGAGTTGAATTCAGCATGACTTTCTCCAGTTGTTTTTCTCTTGCCTTCCATAATTTCTCCATAGCATCCCTTTCTTTCTGAATGGAAATCTTCATCGACATAAATCCTTCACGAATGGCCTTCCATTGTTCTGCAAATTCATTGGAGGTTAAATAATCATAGAGCAGATGCATTTTATCTCCTCTTTTATCCTGACTTTTTAATGCGACAGAAAGTTTAATGATGCCTGCCCTGATAAATTGGACAACTGATTTTACTTCAGAAAATGAGCAGATCCATACGCCATCTTTTTCTCCAAAATGCTCCATATCCTTTGGCATGGACTTAGTAACGATAACAGCGATCTCAGCCCCCAGACTACGCATATCTGCTTTTAGTTTTTCGATCCACTCATTGGAGAAACTGCTGGTACGCTTGCTCTCATAAATGATCTTGCCACATTCCTGTCCGAAATTATTTCTAACTATCTGTATACAATCCGCTCCCTTCACTCCTTTTCCTACTTCCTCAATTGAATCAAAAGGGAAGTTGCTCCTTAACATTTCTTCCAGAGCCAGTTCCTGTGCCTCCCCCTGAGATTGCATGGATCCCTGTTCGGCTTTTCGTCTCATTTCCTCTGCCAGTTTTTTCTGTGCATCCAGCTTTTCTTCCATTTCCTTCATCTTAAGCTGGTATTCTGTTTCGCGGGCAGCCATGCGTTGCTCTTCGAGTCCGCGGATCTCCAATGATAATTTTTCTCTATCCTTCTGCAATTGTTTCTGAATGTTCAACTCCATTTCCGCTTCCTTATTCTTTAGTTCCTGTTCTTTTTTCAGATACTCAACCTGCTGTTTTCTTGCTTCCAGCAATTTTTCTTCATTCTCTTTATAATTCTGCTGAAGCATGGATAGCTTCTGTTCAAAATCAGAAGTAATGGTCCTGCGGATATTTTCCTCCAGACTTGATTGAATTTTTTTTCTTTCCTCCAGGATTCGGAGTTCGTATTCCTCATTCTTTTTCTTCTGCCACTCAATGGCTTTTTTATTTAATTCTTTTTCCACTTCCTCCCGGATGGCGTCGGTAGGAGCGAATTCGTGTTTGCAATTGGGGCAGGTAATATTTGTGGACATAAACGAGGTTTGAAGGGTCAAATGTACTCGATAGGAGGGCTGTTGTCAAATTGACTATGGCGGATAGCCGGGATTTTTTTAATTTTAATAAGAATGTGGAAAGATCTTAAATACCTGCTTGCCTATATCATCCCATTTTCAGGATGGGTATCTATACATTATAGTGGTTGGTGGAGCTGGTCCACTATGATCGTTGCTTTTGGAATCATTCCGGTTTTAGATGTTGTGCTGCCGGGCTCTACCGTCAATATCCCGGCAGAGAAAGAAGCCTCCAGATCAAAAATAATCTTTTTTGATATCCTTCTTTTTCTATCAGCGCCTATTTGCTTCGCTCTTCTCTGGTATTATTTTCATACCATGAGCAATATTCCATTCTCCGCTGCCGATCTCTGGGGAAAAACAATTTCCACCGGAATAGTGCTGGGCGCGCTTGGAATTAACGTATCCCATGAATTAGGTCACCGCACTGGGAAGCTATCCATATTCTTTGCAAAGGCGGGACTGCTGCCGGTTTTGTATCAACATTTTATAATTGAACATAATCGGGGCCATCATAAACTGGTAGCTACCGATGCCGATCCGGCCACAGCAAGAAAAAATGAGTGGCTCTATGTTTTCATTCTAAGATCCATTGCCGGGCAATATATCCATGCCTGGAAACTGGAGAGCTTACGGCTTTCTAAAAAAGGATCATCTGTTTATGACTTTGATAATGCTATGATCAGGTTTTCAATCTGGAATCTCATTTATCTTGGAGCCATCGGTTTTTTATTTGGATGGAACTGGATTCCATTTGGGATAGTAATTGCAATGACAGGAGTTCTTCTTTTAGAGACCATTAATTATATAGAACATTATGGATTGAGCAGAAAATTACTTCCTGATGGAAAACCAGAAATGGTAACTCCACGGCATTCCTGGAACAGTGATCATGAAATGGGACGTATTATGTTATTTGAACTGACCCGTCATAGTGATCATCATTATCGTGCTTCCAGAAAATATCAGATCCTTCGTCATCTGGATGAGAGTCCGCAGTTGCCTACCGGTTACCCTGGCAGTATGCTGATGGCAGCTATTCCTCCTCTATGGTTTAGTGTGATGAATAAAAGAATTCAAAAAAACGAACATGAATAAAAGAAATTTTCTCCGGCATCTTGCCCTGACTGGTGCCGGTGCTACTCTTAGCCTGGAATCCATGGCAAGAATGTTTGAATCAAAAAAAGATATGACAGCCTTGCAACTTGCATCAGATAATGATTTCTGGGATGAAATAAGGAAAAACTATTTGCTAAAACCCGATTATATCAACTTGGAGAATGGTTATTATAATTTTCTTCCTCAGCCCATTCTTGAAAAATATATTCAGCATATACGCGATATCAATTTACAGGGATCTTATTATATGCGTACGGTACAATGGGATAATAAACGAAGAGTGGCAGATAAACTGGCATTGATCGCGGGATGTGAACCTGGAGAATTAGTGATTACTCGCAACACTACTGAATCACTTGATCTGGTGATCAGTGGCATGGAATGGCAGAAGGGTGATGAAGCAGTATTCGCAGATCAGGATTATGGGTCTATGCAGGATATGTTCAAACAGGTATCTGATCGCTTTGGAGTAAAACTGGTAAAGGTTTCCGTGCCTAATATTCCTTTTTCAGATGAAGAGGTGGTTTCCGTTTATGAGAAGGCAATTACTTCAAAGACAAAATTGCTGATGGTTTGTCATATTATTAATATCAGCGGACATATTCTTCCAATAAAAAAGATCTGCGATATGGCTCATAGCAAGGGTGTAGAGGTTATGGTGGATGGGGCACATGCCTTCGCGCATTTCCGCTACCGGATCGATGAGTTGAATTGCGATTATTATGGAACTTCTCTTCATAAATGGATGAGTGCTCCGCTGGGGGCGGGTTTTCTTTATATAAATAAGAACAGGATCCCCAAATTATGGCCGGTATTTGCCGACTGGACCACAGATAAAAATGATATTCGCCGGCTAAATCATACCGGTACTCATCCTTGCGCTACCGATCTGGCTATTGAAGATTCTATTGACTATTATAATATGATCGGCGCGGAGCGAAAAGAAAAAAGACTTCTATACCTGCAACGCTACTGGACAAGCAAGGTAAATGGTATTCCAGGCGTTATTATCAATACTCCTTTAGTAGATGGCAGATCATGTGGAATTGCCAACATTGGTATTAAAGGAATGGATCCTGCTGTATTAGCAAAAAGATTAATGGACGAGCATAAAGTTTTTACGGTGTCAATTAATTATGCCAATATAATCGGTTGCCGCATTTGTCC
>JAYTXP010000234.1:0-4392 GCA_043742885.1 Chitinophagaceae bacterium
TCCAAGGACCGATCGCCTTTCGTATACGGCCATAATAGCCTTATACGCTTTGTTATAATAGACAGGATCTCCGGTGAGTTTGGATAGCTTTCCAAATTCAAGAAAAAGTGTACCGATCTCCGCAGGATTATTTATACCATCTCTTGTCTTGCCTGTTTGCAGATGGATATACCGGTAAGGCATACCCGTATTGGAATTAAAAGCAGGAAGTAATCTTTTTGCAAGATCAACAGCCAGATCGAGGAATCGTTTATCCCCATCCATTTCATAAGCTGTTTGTAAGGCTGCTAATTGACGAATGGTGATCTCAAAGACCTGCACTTCATTGTCCACGTCAAAATTTAATTTTGAAAGGATCAGATCTTTCGCCTCTTTTGCTTCGGTCTTCAGATCGAGAATGATAAAAGTATCAAATGCATCAACCGGTGTCATCAGTAAAGAATTCTTATACCAGTTGCGCCCATTTTTTGTCAGCGGACGAAGATCATCATAACCCCAGGCATAGTCTTTATACCCTTTCCACGCATGCTGGCATGCTTCCCGCACTTTGTTGCACATTTCCTTGCGCCTGGTATCACTGAATTTTGTTTGCTGAGCGCCTGAATTGAATTGGATAAAAATCAAGGCGAGCAGGAAAGAATAACGCATAGGGAGAATTTAGCCCAAGATAGTAAGAATATGTGCCTCAAAATGATGTGTACTTAAACTTCTGCCCACTCACGGTTGCTTCATACATCAGCCCTCCTTTTTGTTGTGTAAACACTGCCACACTTTCTTTGAATTTAGCATTTGCAGAAGCACCAGCTGTTGCAGCAACTGCAGATACCTGGGCCGCGAGTTCATATTTACTATCTCTGAATCGGTCAAGTGCAGCCTTGGTTTCAAAGAAGATCACCTCACGATAGGCTTGCCCTCCCCATTGAAAGCCTATGCTAACCTGGGTCATTTTTGCCTTACCTATCATCTTGCCTCCCTGAAAAACCACGCCATTACCTGCAGCGCCACCAATACCAATACCACCTTTCCCCACATTTGGGAATATCACATATCCATAAGAACTGCTAAACCATTTGGCCAGACCCGCATCAGTACGAATAAAATCGGCCTTTGCTACACGGGCATCCGCAATGATCTTTGCTTCTTTTGAAGAGGACTGAGCTATGAGTCCTGCTGAAACGAATAGTGTTAACGAAAGCAGAAATCCCTTTAAACTTTTCATATAAATGATTTTTTATAATATAAACTTATGCAAACAGTAAGCCAATTTTATCTCTTAATTGCAGCTTAACTGTATATTAATGAAAAAAATATTATTTGCATTCTTCCTGATTATCCCCGTTAGTCTTTTTGCTCAAATAAGGAAAGATTTCCTCCATACTGCAAAGAACGCCAGCTATATGAATAATATGGAAAGGGATATGATTTATGAGATCAACAGGGTGCGTTCAGATGGAAAAAGTTATCTCCCCTATATTGAACCTATGCTGGCAGAAGCCAGGAAAACATTAGCGCTGGAAGGAAAAGGAGACAGAAATTATAGTTTTACGACCACTATCTATTCTGACCATCAAAAAATAGACACTACCTGGCATTTTATCAATGAAGAAGAAGTGCATGCTCTTGAAACCCTGGTAGATGACCTGAAAAAATTGCCTTCTCTTTCAATTCTTAAACCAGACCTGGGAATTTATAAAGCCGCATCCAAACACGCGGCAGATCAGCATGCCCATAATTGGAAATTAGGACATACAGGTTCCGATGGCTCTGATCCCTGGGATCGTGTGCGCAAATTTTCTCCATCCATGAGTTTTGGAAATGAAAATATCGCAGGCAATTCGATGCGGGTTACTGCCAGAGATATAGTGATTCAGTTGCTGGTAGATAGCGGCATTCCCGGTTATGGACACCGTTATAATTTACTTGACCCCCAATGGACGCATGTCGCCTGCAAAGGGGAAAGAGTGTACACTGATTATACTGGAGGAATGGATTGGTGGATACAAGACTTTGGCCTTAAAAAAGATAAAAAATAATATTATTTTTTCTTTTCTTTTATACCGGCTCCCTGTTTTAAACCGCTCAATAATGCTTTCCATACAAAGAAGAATATAGACTTGGTTTTGTCTCGCTGCAATTGAACAGAGGCAATTCGGGGGGGCTTATTTCCTTTTGGATTATCATTTTTGATCAGGATATTCGCCAGAAAGCTGGTGAGCTTTTTTTTATTCTCCACACCCTTATCCTTACCTTCTTCTAATAATTGAATCTTCAGATCCTGGTATAAAAATTTCACCTGTCCCGTGATGGATGCATCTGAACCATTAAAAGAAAATTCTATCCCATTTACATATCCTTTGTCCAGGTGAGAAGGCCCCATTGCCTCAAGAACATCATTAAACTCAGTTCCATCCACTCTTCCTGTATTACCACTTAAACTAAAAGAACCTGAAGGATCGCCCGGATGGAAGACCCAGTTGGTACGCAAGGATAATTTGTTTTGAAACCTTGCGCTCAGGTCCATTCTCATTTCCGGATTATATTTTAAAACAGACAGGTCATTGCAGAAGTTTTTAACAGCAAGGGTCATTCCATCAAAGTGAATGAAACCTGTCTTTCCTGTGATCGATGATCGTTCCCTGTATTCCAATCTGCCATTGGACATGATTATATTTTTTATCCGGAACTTAAATGGAGTATGCGTCATCTGGGTTTGCGGCAATTCAATTTTTTTACCTGAACTGATACCACCTGGCTCATGCCAGATCCTGACAGACCCATTGCCAATCCGAAGTTGGTCTGCGATCATCTGTTCACCTACCAGCAGTGCAATATCAACACCATCTATCTGCATATTTCGGCAATAGATCTCCATAGGATCCCCTGCGTGCGAAGTAAAAAATGATTTTTTATTTACCCGGGGAACGATTGAAAGTTCACCCGCCCTTATTTGTTTTTTTGTGGCATCCACCTGTATGTTTCCGATTTGATATCGATATAATCCATTTTTTGAATTCCAACCGGCAGACCCGATACCAAATTGAAAACTTTTTGAGAAAAACAGCCGGCTACTATCCTTGATGCCGGCATCATTCACCTTTACATCTATAAGGCTGATCATGATAGAATCAGCGCTGATCAATTTATCACCTCTTCCAAAATTCCGGGTGCTGATGGACGCATTCTTTATTAAGATAGAATCCATTTCCACATCCATACCGGCAGTGATCTGTTTGTAAATTTCTTCCTTAGTAGGAATGCTCTTTACTTTATGCTCTTCCGTATAGATCAATTCAATTTCAGGATCACGAATTAACATGGTATGTCCCCGGAATTTACCCTCTTTAATTTCTGCCCCACTGGAAATGCCATCGATATCGATAATTCCTGTACTCATTCTGATCAAAATAGGATAGCTCTCATTTGAGCTTTTCATAAGCGCAAAGCGGGTGCTGTCATAATCCAGCTTTATGTCTTTCAGCCTCACCCAACCTTTTTCTTCATCAAAATTTAACTGCCCTATCTTTAGTTGATACACACCCTTGCTATTGCCCGCCACCATTTCTTCCAATCCCAGTTTTACAATAGCACGCTTATGTTTTTTCCAAAACCAAAACAAGCCACCTATTACAAATATGAGCAGCACAAGGGCGAAGACGAGGAAGCGCCCGAATTGAAAGACCTTTTGGATTTTTGTAAATTTCATAAATTCAGCAGCTAACCAGCATCAACCAGTTGCTAGTTTAATTGTAAACCATTCAAAAATTATTTCCTAATTTAATTACTACTCTCAACATTTTACTCACGACTCACTACTCACGACTCTGCCCTAATCCCGAAATTCCTGGCTTATCATCAATCCATAAAATCCTGCATCTATTACTCCAATACCTAATCGTCCATAAGAGGGATTCAAAATATTGGCCCGATGCCCCGGAGAATTCATCAGATTTCGGTGAGCGATCTCCAATGTTTGCGCAAGGGCAAGATTTTCTCCCGCAGCCTTAAAACTAATTCCCGCACCACGCAAACGGTCGAATGGATCTTTTCCTTCCGGATTAAAATGAGAAAAATATCCTCTTTTTAGCATGTCCTGGGACTGCGCTCTGGCAACCTGTATCATTTCAATATCCCCTTTTAATGGTTTCAACCCACGTTGCGTTCTTTCCTTATTTACGAGATCGAGCATAGATGATTCTATAGAAGGACGGGCTATGCCTTTGCTATAAGTAAATGAGAGATGAACAGATTCTTTGGAACTTTCATTAATGGTGAGACTATTGATCGTTTGCCTGACAGCAACATCAAATACCGGAGCCAGTTTTTGATTGGCCCATTCGGATTGCACGGAAAAATGACCGGCCAGTTTACTTTCCCGCGTTGCACGCGTAAGAC
>JAYTXP010000235.1:0-7186 GCA_043742885.1 Chitinophagaceae bacterium
ATCTTGATTCAATTCGATTTCGTCTCCTGACCTGCCTGCGGCAGGCAGGCTCCCTACTCCTGACTAACGACTCCTGACTTTCAATTCCTCTCCTGCGCCCTCAACCACCTCTCCGGTATCTCATTACTGCTTGCCAGCAAATAATCTTTATAGCTGCAGGCGATAAATGATTTATCAGGCAATTGCATCCACCAGCGGCCTGTCTTTTTACTTTGAAGAAAGATGGTTTGCACTTCGGCGAAGGCCATATGATATTCATTGAATGAATCTCTTTCATTTAGTTCTGCTTCGCGACGACCGCGACTGCGCCCATCCATGACATACCAGATCATCTGGGCGATCTGTTTGGCTGTAAGATCATCTCGGTCATACTGGGAATTATAACCATAGATACCGATACTGCTAACTGTAGGGCTCATTCCCGCATAACGCATTAGCATGCAGGCTTCTTCACCATTAAAACCATTTGGTGAAATTGTATTAGCCGGAGCATAGGCATTAGCGATAGCGCTGATATCAAAACTTACCATTTCGCTGTTACGAATCACCGGCTCCATCTCATCCATACTTTCTTTTACTGTACCCACACGGTAACAATCAAAGCGAAGTTTATCCAGCGTTTCCAGCATGCGCGGATGTACATAATAACTTTGAAACCCGATATGATTATAATGACGAATAAAATTCGGATCTCCTGTAAGCATCTGCATCAAAAAATTCTCATGACGAAATGGCGATTCAAGATCAAGGTCAATAAGTGCATCAATACAACTGGCTTCAATGATTTTCTTATTATCCGCGTAGGCACTGTACTGCGATAAAGTGAGATCATGTGATCCACCCAGGATGATCACGGTCTTTCCATCATTGATCAGTTCCTTTACAACTGTTTTAAGTGCAGCATATGAATCCGTATAAAGAGATCCTGATTTTATATTGCCAACATCAGCCATTTTAATATCGTCATGCCAGTAAAAAAGTCTGTAGAGATAACGTCTGATGATATCTGGCGCCTCACTTAAACCATGGATCAGTCCGCTGCCCCTTTGTTCTCCACATCCTACGATTACGATCTGCGCATCGTCCAATTCAGGGAATTCTTCGCCATAAATGGCCATTACCTTGCCCAGTTGTCCTTCTCTAAAGCCCTCATCCTGAGAAAGGCTGTTAATATCGATCGGTTCCAGGAAATCAGCAATATTGAGGTGATCGGCCATGTGATAATTTATGAACAAACTTAATGAAATCCATCAATGAAATAAGGCGACAAGCAGCGGATAGACTAATTTTATTGTTTGTTACAACAAAGAACTGATAATACTATGGTTCGAAAGTTTTTTCATGTTTGCTTTTTGCTATTTATTACAGGTGCGGCATTCGGTCAGGTTCCCGCAAAAACAGACAGTACAAAGACATCCAAACTGGATTCCCTGAAACAATTAGATGAAGTGATCATTTCATCTACAAGAACTGAAACTAGAATTGAGAATACACCTACAAGAGTTGAAGTAATTGGTTCAGAAGAAGTAGATGAAGAAAGCGGTGTTAAGCCTACACATGTGGCCGGTCTGTTGGGTGATGTTGCCGGAATACAGGCTCAGCAAACTTCCGCAGTTTCCGTCAATACTGAAATGCGCATACAGGGTTTGCCCGGCAGTTATACACAGTTACTTCGCGATGGATTGCCCTTGTTCGGTGGCTATGCTTCCAGTTTCAGTGTATTACAAATACCACCATTGGATCTGAAACAGATCGAGATAATTAAAGGAGCAAGTTCTACTCTTTATGGTGGTGGTGCCATCGCGGGAATGATCAATATCATTTCTAAAAAACCATCTCTTAAAGGTCCTGAACGTTACCTGCTTATCAACCAATCAACTTTACGTGAATCCAATTTCAATTTATTTGTAGCCGACCGCGATAAGAAAAAAGGTTATACTTTTTTTGGTGGTGGTTCTTATCAACGCCCTATGGATATAAATAAGGATGGTTTCAGTGATCTTCCTCTCACGGAAACTATTGTGATGCATCCGGTTTTTTATACCTATCCTAATGAAAAAAATACTTTATCGGTTGGATTGAACAGCACTTTTGAAGAAAGAAGAGGCGGTGATATGCTGGTACTTCGAAATATTACGGATGCCGATCATCAGTTTTATGTACTGAACAGATCTTATAGAAATAGCCTGGATGCCATTTGGGAAAAAAGAATTACACCCCGGGATAAGTTCACGCTTAAGGGAATTGGAAGTTGGTTTTATAGAAATATAACTACTAATAGTTTTGGAATGAAGGGTCGTCAACTGGCCTGGTATTCTGAAGCTACTTATGTAAGAAAACGAGATAAGCATGATCTGGTCGCCGGACTAAATCTGAATGGAGAAAGTTTTACTAAGAAAGCACCCGATAGCAGTTTACTTCCTGAATATGATCATTTTACCCTGGGTGCATTTGTTCAGGATGACTGGAGAATACATTCCAAATTGATCCTGGAAACAGGACTAAGAACAGATTTTCATAATCGCTACGGTACATTTATTCTTCCGCGCTTGTCCTTGTTATTTAAAGCAAGTCCGGTACTTACCAGCCGCCTGGGTGGTGGTTTGGGTTATAAAATCCCAACCTTGTTTAACAGTGAACTGGATGAAAGAGATTATCGCATTGTTCGGTTTCAACCTAACGTAAAGATCCAGGCGGAACGATCTTATGGCGCCAACTGGGATATTAATTTCAAGAAAAAATGGGGCGAGTTTGAACTGACCCTGAATCAATCATTTTATTTAACGCGCATTGATCATCCCCTTGTAGGCAGGGCCAATGGAATGTTTATTGATTATAGCAATGCGAATAAACCGGTAATGACAAAAGGTTTTGAGACCTGGGTGCAGATTGCCTATGGCGAGTTGGAAGCTTACCTGGGTTATACCCTGGTAGATGCAAGAAAGAAATATGATCCGGCTCAACCATATCTTGAACTCAGTGCGCGCAATAAATTTGCTTCAGTTATCTCTTATGAATTCTCCTCCAGGTTTCGCGCCTGTATTGAAGCTTCTTATACTGGTCCGCAATACCTTGAAAATGGAACTCGCACAAAGGGGTATCCAATTGCAGCGGGAATGGTTCGCTATGATATCGGCCGTTATTCTTTTGTGTTTAACTGTGAGAATATCTTTGATTACCGCCAGACAAATAATGAGGATATTCTTATACCTCCTTTGACTAATCCACGCTTCAAACAGATCTGGGCTCCATTGGACGGAAGAGTGGCCAATCTCAGTATCAAAATAAAATTCTGAGGATAAGCTTCCTTCATCTCACTCCATCATTAACATATAGAAAACAAAATTAAAGGGCAACTGGAAAATAAATTTTGGACCTTTTAAGTTTAATAAGAAGCCCTGTCATTTTTAAAATTTAAAATCTACCCATTGTATGAAGAATTTTCGCCTTTCCCTGCAGTTATTGCAGCTGGCATTTATAGTATTGTTCAGTACCAAATACTATATAAGCGATGCAATTCTTTAACCACCACTAACTAATATAAATGAAGTTTCGATCAAGGCTTTTACTGCTTCCAATATTATTACTAACTATCCTAACCGCTTTTGGCCAGGAAGATTCTACAATAAATTCATCTGCAGAATCAAGGATTAGCCGCAGTTTGGGGCACCAGTTGATATTACCAGGTGCGCTAGTTACCTATGGCGTAATAGCTCTAAACAGTAAAAAACTTCTTTCATTAGATAACGAGATCAAAGAAGAGGTATGGACCGAGCACCCGCATTCGCCTTTCAGGATCGACAATTATGCGCAATATCTTCCCGGCCTTTCCGTATTCGGGCTGCATGCAATGGGTATTAATGGAAAGAATTCGTTACGGGTAGCTACATGTCGATATCTTATTTCATCAGCGATCATGAGCGTTATCGTTCAGTCTGTAAAAAGGATATCAATGATCCAAAGACCCAATGGTTCGGGTAATAATGCCTTTCCATCAGGTCATACTGCCACAGCCTTTGTAGGCGCAGAATTCCTTAACCAGGAATATGGTTACAAATCGCCCTGGTATAGTATCGGCGGGTATATTATCGCCTCTGCAGTTGGATATTTGCGTATCTATAATAACCGCCACTGGGCAAGGGATGTGATAGCCGGCGCAGGGGTGGGAATTGGTACAACCAAATTGGTATATGGATTGGCCCGGCAATTCAGGCCCCGTCAAGGAACCAATGCAAGGATCGCCTATCTGTATTAGACCCGATAGTTTCTTCTCATAGCCTGCTACTTTCGTATCTTTGCCCCCTTGAATAATCACGAAAGAACTATGCAGGAACTGTTACAAAAGATCAATGAACTTAAGACTGAAATGCAGGCTTTCCCTGCTGCGGATGAAAAATCTGTAGAGGAATTTCGCATCAAATACCTGGGCACCAAGGGCATTGTGAAAACTGTGATGGGTGAAATGAAGAATGTAACAATAAAGCAGAAAAAAGAAGCAGGCCAGCTGCTCAATAAGTTTAAACAATTCACTGAAGAATTATATGATAGGCTAAAGGTTTCTTCATCCAATGGAAAGGAAGGAGAACATAGTGGTATGGATCTTAGTCTGCCAGGCGAAGAACTGCCCCTGGGTTCACGCCACCCTATCACTTTAATGCGCAATCGCATTGTATCCATTTTTCAGCGACTTGGATTTGCAGTTGCGGAAGGTCCTGAGATCGAAGATGACTGGCATAATTTCGGCGCACTTAATTTACCAGAACATCATCCGGCAAGGGATATGCAGGATACATTTTATGTGCAGCAAAATCCTTCTTTTCTATTACGTACCCATACCAGTAACGTGCAGATCCGGGAAATGGAGAAAGGTATATTGCCCATCAGAGGCATTTATCCCGGTCGGGTGTATCGCAATGAAACCGTTAGTGCCCGCTCCCATTGTTTCTTTCACCAGGTGGAAGGATTATATATTGATGAGAATGTTTCCTTCGCAGATCTCAAGCAAACCCTTTATTTTTTCGTAAAGGAAATGTATGGTAAAGATGTGAAAGTTCGTTTTCGCCCTTCTTATTTCCCTTTTACTGAACCCAGTGCTGAAATGGATGTAAGTTGTTTCATCTGTGGAGGCGAAGGTTGTAATGTTTGTAAAAAAACAGGCTGGGTAGAGATTCTTGGTTGCGGTATGGTTCATCCTAACGTATTGACCAATTGTAATATCGATCCTAACAAATTCACTGGTTTCGCATTCGGAATGGGAATAGAAAGACCCGCCATGCTTAAGTATGGAATCAATGATATCCGTTTGTTCAGTGAAAACGATGTAAGATTTCTGAAGCAGTTCTCCAGCTCTATTTAAAGAATTTTTTCAACCCGATCTCTCCTGTTGTATACTTGAAATCATGAAGTCCCTGCTGAAATTTTAACAGGAGGGCTGTTTTGCTAAATCTTTTTTCGAGAGAAGCGCGGTAAAGAATCGGTTTGTCACCCTGATCTTCAAGATAACCAATGTAGCCCGAGAAAGTAGTTTGAAGCTGCCAGTTATTCCTTTTCATTTCCATGCCCGCTCCGAATAAGAAGGCATCATCCTGGCGAAGATCATTTCGGTCGATCTGCCAGCAATAGAAACCAGCCATGCCAATCAGTTTCCATCCTTTAGTTCCGAGGGGCTTGCCTGCGGAAAGGTCAAGATAATATCCCATATCATCCGTGAAACGGGCAGCGCCGAACCCACCTGAAGCAGGATAACGATAGCCGGCACGAAAAGCCAGTTGGATCTTCTTCTCCCATTTCTTTAATAATTTAATATTAAGGTTTAGGTATACATCCCCTCCGGCTGATTTATCGTTGTAGAATTGATAGTAAACATGTCTTTCATGTTTCAGGGAATCAGACATGCGATAAAATTCTACCGGCAGGTAGGAAACATCCAGTGAGATCACATCCTTCACTAGTGGAAGATTGCAATAAAGCACAATAGACTGGGAGGTCTCTCCCGGGCGGGAATGAAACTGACCTGTCATCGCTACCCAATAGCTATTGTCTATACTACCATTGCCTACCTGAGGAACGGGAATCGCATTGGGTCCCATCTTTCCCGGGATCATATTTATATAACGCGACCAGTGGGTAATGCCATCCCAGTTTACGGTCTGCGCCCATTGCTGTTGAGTTTGTGCCAGGGCGGTAAATGAAAAACCAAAGTAAAATCCTAAAAACAGCAGGCTATTTCTGATAAGCATACTGCAATATGCAAAATATAAAGAGGCCATCCTAAAATGGCCTCTTTATATTCTCTACAGATTGATCAGATTTTTTTGCTGTTTTGCATTCGAAGTAATGAGAATACAGCTGCAATCAGGAAGCAGGCAATGCAGAGATACAGGCCTATTGCAAAATCCAGGCTAAGCTTCACATCTCCAAATCCACTGGTGGTATCCTTAACTTTGTCGGCCGCATCTTTAGCCATTTCTTTATCGAACCAGTTTTTCAGCATGATCATAAAACCTACAAGTGAAGCCACTCCGGCAAAACCAACCACGGCGGCTAGCAGGGAGCCACCTTTTGATTTGATCAGCGATATACCGATACCTATAACGGCCAATGCGATGGCAGCGATCACGAATAATGGAGCCTGACCTTCTTTATTGGATGGTTTTTTTGTGCCATCCTTGAACATGTCATCACCCATACCCTTGCTTGCTACGCTCCAATCCTTATTCATTGCAAAGTCAATCCCTTTTTTATCCATGAATTTTGTACCACTGCATTTGATCTCAGCAAATGGCATCAGAAACAATAACAAAGCCGCTGCAAAAGCAATAGTAGATGGTATGCCAGTATTAAAAAGACCCCGGGAAGGAGTTGGTTGATATACAGGCATAACTGGTGTATCGGAGATAGGTTGATTTTGGTCCATATAAAATAATTTCCAGTCAAGATAAGAGAAAGTTTCTATAATACACAACAATCTAACGCACAGCATATCTTTACAAATCAGAAGATCATGAACATCAACTCAATTTGTGTTTGCGGAGCGGGTACAATGGGCAGCGGCATTGCGCAGGCAGCCGCTCAGTCTGGTGTTTATACCATTTTATTTGATCTTAATACTGAGGTTACCGAAAAAGCAAAGGCGAATATTGAAAAAAACCTGGAGTCGCTGGTCATCAAACAAAAAATCACCGCG
>JAYTXP010000236.1:0-11867 GCA_043742885.1 Chitinophagaceae bacterium
GTATTTATTGTTATTCTCTGGAGAAATAACAAGGAAAAACACAGAGCCTATGTCCGGCTAGAGCAACAACAGGAGCAATTAAAGCAAACCCAGACACAACTTATTCAATCCGAAAAGATGGCATCATTGGGTGAGTTGACGGCGGGGATCGCCCATGAAATACAGAATCCTCTCAATTTTGTCAATAATTTTTCGGAAGTAAACCGTGAGTTATTAATTGAATTGAAGGAGGCGATTGAAAAAAGAAATTATGAGGAGGTGAATGCCCTGGCTGCCGATGTTATCAGCAATGAAGAAAAGATAGGCTTTCACGGCAATAGGGCAGACTCCATCGTTAAAAGCATGCTGCAGCATAGCCGCAGCAGCAGCGGCCAAAAGGAACCGACGGATATAAATGTCCTTGTTGATGAATGCCTGCGACTGAGCTTTCATGGCATGAGAGCAAAGGATAAATCTTTTAACGTTAAGATGGACACTTCATTCCAGACTGATCTTCCTAATGTAAATATTGTGGGTCAGGATATCGGTCGGGTTTTGCTGAACTTGTTCACAAATTCGTTCTATTCGGTGTCACAAAAGAAAAATGAAACCCAGGAGGGCTATGAGCCGATGATCGCAGTGAAAACAGAAAAGCAGAATAATAATATAGTGATATCTGTTCGGGATAATGGGAAAGGGATTCCCCAGGCAGTGATCGATAAAATATTCCAGCCATTTTTTACCACCAAACCAACGGGCGAAGGAACGGGTCTGGGCTTAAGCATGAGCTTTGATATTATCAGCAAGGGCCATGGCGGACAACTGAAGGTAGAATCTGAGGAAGGACAATACGCGGCATTTAGCATCACACTTCCATTATAAAACAAAAAACAATGAAGATTTTAGTAGTCGATGATGAAAAGGATGTGCAATTTCTGTTTGAGCAACGATTCAGGAAAGAAGTTAAGAACGGAGAAATGGAATTCGTTTTTGCTTTTTCCGGTGAAGAGGCATTGGCCTATCTTGACCATAGTGAGCAGGAAGCAGTGCTCATACTTTCCGACATCAATATGCCTGGCATGAGCGGTCTTGAATTGCTTAAGACTATCAAGGAAAAACATAAGGCACCTCCGCCCGTAGTAATGATGATCACCGCATATGGCGACGCGGAAAATTATAATTCGGCCATGAGCCTGGGTGCAGATGATTTTCTGACCAAGCCGGTAGACTTCTCTGTATTAAAAGAAAAATTAAAAACGATCAACTGATGGCAAAGATCCTGGTAGTAGATGATGAAACTGATCTCGAGTCGCTGATCAAGCAAAAATTCAGGCAAAAGATTCGTGAGCACAAGTATGAATTTGTCTTCGCCATAAATGGTGTACGGGCACTGGAGGAGTTAGCATTACATCCGGATGTGGATGTAGTTCTCAGTGATATCAATATGCCTGAAATGGACGGACTTACATTGCTTAGTAAAATAAATGAGCAAAACAGTCTACTCAAATCAGTGATCGTTTCCGCCTATGGCGATATGGAAAATATCCGTACTGCTATGAACAGAGGGGCTTTTGATTTTGTGACCAAGCCGATCAATTTCGAGGACCTGGAGATGACCATGGAGAAGACGATCAAACATGTGATTCAAATGAAAGAGACGATTAAGGCAATTAAGGAAAATAATATTCTTCGAATGTATGTGGATGAGACTGTTCTCAATTTCATGGAGGGGCAGGAGTTTGAATCTTCCCTGACCAAAAGCGAAACGGTGGAAGCCACCGTCATGTTCCTGGATATTTGCGGGTTCACTGCCTTCAGTGAATCTCAGCAACCAGATGTGGTAGTTAAGTTGCTGAACAATTATTTTGATGTGATGGTCAAGGAGATACTTGCTCAGGATGGATACGTCGACAAATTTATTGGCGATGCTATCATGGCAGTATTTCGTGGAGAATTTCATCTTGATCGAGCCATTGATGCGGCACTATCTGTAAGGAAAACCATCAGCCAATTGCCACATGAAAAATCCGGACTCGGATACGCTCCACAAGTATCGATCGGAGTGAACAGCGGGGAAATGATCTCTGGAAATATAGGATCAGCCAGTCTTCGCCGTCTCGACTTTACGGTAATAGGGGATGTAGTGAATACTGCACAGCGGCTTCAGGCGGCAGGTAAAGCCGATCAGATCATTATCAGTGAGAATGCCTATAATAAGATCAAAGAATCTTTCCATTGTGAGCCTGTTGGCGAAGTCAACTTGAAAAATAAATCAAAGCCGGTCATGATCTACCAGGTGGTAGAATGATACCGAACCACGAAATTTATGCGCTACCAGGAAGTACATGATCAAATGATGGCCAGGCTTGAAAATGATTTGCCTACCTGGCTCACCTATCATAATGCAGGGCATACCCGTGATGTGATTGAACATGTGGACATACTGGCTGCTGCAGAACTTATAGAAGGCAATGATCTGATTTTACTAAAAACGGCGGCTCTTTTTCATGACGCTGGATTTCTGCAACAGGCCCAGGGTCATGAAGAAATCTCCTGCATCATGGCTCATGAGATACTTCCGGATTTTGATTATACCAGAGTACAGATCGAACATATTTGTCGCATTATTATGTCCACCCATATGCCTCAGACTCCGGATGGTCGTCTGGGTGAAATTCTTTGTGATGCCGATCTGTATTATATCATGGAGAAGAATTACAGTACAACGGCCGATCGGTTATTTCTTGAACTCCGGCATTATGGAGAATTAAATAATGAAACAGAATGGCTGTTAAGGCAGATAGAATTTCTGAGTAACCATCATTATTTTACCCAAACTGCCAATAGTCGCCTTGAAGGAAAAAAAGAAGCGATACTGAAGGAACTTAAAGCAAAGCTGGATAAAAGTCTTTCTCAAAAACCGGAGCATGAGCATGAGTATTGGATGCAGGATGTGTTTTTGACATTTCTGGGTGTAGGATTCGCAGGTTCGGCTCTTAATCTTTTCCTTGTTCCCAATCATTTTTTCGATGGGGGTATTACAGGTCTTTCGCTTCTGATTCACGAATTATATCATTTCAATCTGGCTGCAGTAATTATTTTGCTGAACCTGCCACTGATACTCATTTCTTATTTTTCTATAGGGAAACGTTTTGCCTGGAGAACGCTGGCCTGTGTTATTCTTCTGGGAATAACTTTATTATTGATTCCGCATCATCCAATTACGGAAGACAAATTCCTGATCAGTATAATGGGTGGAGCCTTTCTGGGTATTGGTGTAGGACTGATAATGCGCACCGGCGCCGCATTGGATGGTATTGAAGTGCTGGCCGTTTATACGCTAAAGCGAACCTCCTTCACCATCAGCGAGATCATACTTGGCATTAATATTATCATCTTTGGCATTGCTGCGCTGAAATTCGGACTGCCAACCTCACTTTATTCTGTTGTCACTTATTTTACAGCTACTCGATGTATTGATTATGTAGTGGAAGGACTTCAGGCATTCACAGGTGTAACTATCGTATCTTCTAAAAGTGAAGCGGTCAAATACCAGATCGTAAATAAAATGGGAAAAGGTATCACTGTTTACAAAGGGGAAAGAGGATTTCTGCCGGGGAAATATGAGATCAGCTCCGACTGCGATATAATTTTTACAGTGATCACCCGACTTGAAATGCGGAAACTAAAAAATATGGTTTATGATGTGGACCCCAAGGCATTTATATTTGCTTCCACAATTAAAGAGGCTTCCGGTGGAATTTTAAGCAGAAAGCAACATCATTAAAAATTCTTACCAGACCCAGATTTATCACTAACCGTTTATAGGCCGAGAACTTCCCTCAGCCTTACATAGCCATTCCGACTAACCGGTACTTTTGCTCCTGAGCGAAGCAGGGCAACATGGTTATCTTTTTCGTAAGGATCTATTCTTGTGATCTGCTGTATGTTCACCATATAAGAGCGATGAGATCGCACAAACAATTCCTTGTCCAGGCTTTGTTCAAAATGATTCATGGTCTTGTTCTTCAAAAAATATCCTTCAGCAGTATAGATCTTTACATAATCATCGGCGGCTTCCAGGTATAACACATCCTGCACAGGAATGATCTTGATCTTTGAACCATTCTTAACTACGATCCGTTGATTTTGCGATGGAGAAAGTGATGCGGCTTCCAGCAGATCCTTCGTAGCAGCTCCCCGATTTTGAGATCGTTGATCCATCCATTTCTGAATGGCCTTGTCAAACCTGTCCTGGTTTAAAGGTTTTAATAAATAATCAATAGCGTGCTCCTCAAATGCTTTGATCGCGTATTCATCAAACGCGGTAGTAAAGATCACGGCTGGAGGTTGGTCAAGTAACTCAAGCATTTCAAAACCTGTGATCTTGGGCATTTGTATATCCAGGAAAATAAGGTCGGGCTGATGCTGCTGAATGGCTTTCAATCCCTCAAAACCATCTCCGCATTCCTGCATGATCTCCAGGTCAGGATGCTTCTGCAGATATTCTTTTACAATGCTTCTTGCTAAAGGTTCATCGTCGATGATCACCAATTTCATAAATCGTTTTTTATTTTGAATGATCCTGCGGTATGCGCACATGTGTAATGAATTGCTCACCGATTTTTTCAGTGGCCAGCAGATCATTACGGGCAAACAACAGGTATAATCTTCTCTGTATTGATTTCAATCCAAAACCGGTTCCTTGTCGTGGTGAGGAAGTGCCGGGATCAAAAGGGTTACTTATTTTGATCAGCAGATCTTTATTATCTATTTTGGCATCCATAGAGATCATTGTTTCTCCCATTGTATCATAAAGACCAAACTTGATGGCGTTTTCTACAATGGGTTGTAAAATTAATGCAGGGACTTTCATTTTTGATGCCGCCTCGTCAATATTGATCGTGGTGGCCAGTCGGTTACCAAATCTTACTTTTTCAATATCCAGATATAATTGCAGATACTGTATCTCTTCCTGAAGTTCCACCCACTGAGTCTCCTCTTTTTTGAGTGTTCCTCTTAGAAAATCAGATAATTGCTGTACCATTTTTCGCGCTTCTTCCGGACGGCTACCAATCAATGCATTGATAGAATTCAGGCTGTTAAATAAAAAATGCGGTTGCAATTGCTGACGAAGTTTGAAAAGTTCTGCCTCTTTGGTCATTTTCTCCGCATCTATTTTTCGAAATTCATTTTCCTTTTGTTCCTTCTGGTTGAACCATAGAATACTGATCATGGTAATACAACCTAATAGCAGAAATGAGATACTGAACCGTATGGAAAGGGAATGATGAAGAAGTTCGCGGTAACCCTGTACATGGCCCAGGGTAAGTGCCAGTAGCCATTTGATGAGCAACAGCCATATAATAGCGAGGAAAAGACAGAGTGAAAATATATGAATATACTGTTTGCCTCTGGGCAGGTAAAATCGCAACGTATTCATCACAAGTAAGGAAAGCAATAATAATAAGGCGTTGCTGATTCCACTGTCGATAGCTGCCAGTTCCCATCTCATCCCGAAATAATGAAGCACCATCATCTGATCTGCTTCCATAAGCAGCCAGAAAATAATAAAGATGATCCGAAACCGGAATATTCCCAGGGGAGTGGTCATTGGCTTTTAGAAGGGGGTAAGACTAATAACTTTTTATCTCTATGCCACCGAATATGACTGTGCCTTTCAGTACAAGGACCTTATCTGAACTTTCAGGACTGGCCGGCCTTTTATCTTCTAATCCGCCAAAGATGGTCACTGCTTCAGATTGTACACTCCAATTTGGAGGAACAATTAGTTTGGTGCCACCGAAAAACGTAGTCATTTCCAAAGGTACTCTTCCGGCAATATCCGCCTGTGAAAGGTTTAATTCTGTGCCTCCAAAAACATTTACAATATCACCACCTTTAAAATTTTTAGATAAAATATTTCTTTTGCATCCTCCGAAAATAGATGTGGAAGTCACAAAATCATCCTTGCCCGAGCTCAGTTTTTCATCCAGGATCACTTCATCATTATTATTATTGTCAGGATAAATTTTCCGAGGCCTGCGCGGACGCAGAATCAGATATGCGCCAAGGAAGATCAGAGCTGATGGCCAGATGAATCTTCTGATGGCCAGCTCCGGGTACATATCCCTGAGCAGGAAAACGGAACCCAGCATGATCAATATAAGCCATGCCGTGCCGCGAAAATTATGCTTGAACCCAAGAAAGACACCTAGGGCTATGAGGAAAGTTTGCCAGGTCAAAAGCCAGGCAGGAAGTAAAATATCACTTGCCTTTAGAAGCGCGGCTACACCTACAAGAAGCAGAAAAACGCCCGTCCACACATGACTATGTCCGTTATGCATATTTCTGCCATATTCCTCACTCCGGTTCATCCATCGTTCTCTTCTTTCTTCCCTGCGCTGATATCTTTGTTCACGATCCATTTTTCCCAATTTAAATCAAATCTATGCTCTCGAAAGTAAATAAACAATGACCCCGAGGCCGTTGTAAGCCTAAACTCGGTGAATGGCGGTAATTATTCGGTCAGTATCTTTATAGCTTAATTTTTACATGGTAAGGCAACTCATTTTGCTGCTTCTTTTGGGTTTTTGCCACTCGGCTTTTTCTCAAAAAATGTATGTCTCATTAGGGAATGGCCTAGGTATTAAAAAAGTAAATGTAACATCCAATGGTTGTGTGGTCGATACATTCACTGTATGTCCTAATGAGAATTACTTTGCACTGGCGCTTTATGGCAATCAATTGTATTATGCCACCAATTCTATTCTGAATGCGGGTACGATCGTGAATGGACAGCTTACTAATTGTCATCCTATTGATATCACCCCTGTTCCAATGAGCTCAATGACTGTGGATAATACAGGTGTGATCTATTCAGCAAATAACAACAGCCTTTACAAATGGGATCCTTCCTCAGGTCTCGGTTTCGAATTTTTGGGTACCATGCCTTTTACATCCGCTGGTGACATGATTTTTTATTTGGGTGAATTGTACATGGCATCAAAGACAGGGATCGTAAAAATTAATATCAGTAATCCGTCCGTCAGTACCATGCATATTGCAATGAACTCCGTTAATGTTTTTGCCATGGCTGTTTTGTCGGTGGATTGCAATTTGAATAAGGTCTATGCTTTTGAAACGACGCAGGCTGGTGATGCAACCGACCTGATCGAACTGGATATGGTAAACAGGGTTATAGTTGGTGTTTCCTGTCGTGTTCCTTTCGTGGCGGCTGATGCGGCCAGTGATGTGGAGGGAGGAAATTTCTCAGGTATTTCGCTGAATGAGATCAGGATCATTCCTCAATGTAAAGTGCCAGGCAAAGGAGAGATCCGTGTGATAAGAGAACCAGGTCAGGCCATTTATAATTATACACTGAACAGAACAGCAAATAATACCACCGGCATTTTCAGTAACCTCGATCCTGGTGCTTATAGAATTGAGATCACCACTCCGGGTGGTTGTTATAAAGATACTACAGTAAATGTGCCCTTGTTTAATACTGTGGTGCCTCTGGTGCAGGAACATTTTATATCGCCTGATTGTGAGGACGGAGGAAAAGTATGGTTCACAATCAATCCGGATAATGGAAGGAGCCAGGTGATCTTTCAGAATGATACAATATCGGCCGGTTATCAGTTTAAAGATCTTTCAGCAGGTGCTTATCATTTTAGCGTGGTAGATGAGTACTACTGCGAACTGGCAGCAAAAAATATAGTGCTGGCACTTGAAGGCTCCTGTGATACTATGTATTTCCCAACTGCGTTCACGCCAAATAACAATGGAAGAAATGATGTTTTCCATGGACTTGGAAATAGATCTGTAAAAGATTATGAATTGGCTGTCTATGATCGTTTGGGTCAGAGGATCTTTTATACCCGAAATGTTTTGAAAGGCTGGAACGGTAAGATCCGGGATGTCGAGCAAAGCACCGGTTTCTATGTTTATATAGCCAGCTATACAACCAGTAAGGGACAAAGGAAGACAGCCAAAGGAACAGTGTTGCTGATCCGTTAATTCATTGAACTTGCCCAGATCAATTGATATGGTTCATAATTTCCTTTGATGCAGGTAAATAAAAATGAAGTAATAAATGGCATCCTGATTGGTTGTTCCTCCTCATCATTCAATTCAAGATTTCCGCTTACATAAGTTTCAGTAGACGATGTTTCCAGCGCCAGATATCCTTCTGGCATTTTTTCTTTACCATACCCTATATCGTAGCGGCGATAAGCCAGCCTTTCGACCAGGTTCTGCAGAAATTGTGGTTCATCGAAATTCGCGTTAATGTGTAAAAGTCTTTTCATGGTTCCCGCTTTATTAATTAGATGCAGGAATACTAAAACTGATTATTAAGGGAATGTGAAAATTGGTAGCCTATGTTTAGGATACTAAAAAAATGCTAATTCCCTTTGTAGCGGTCAAATCGATACAGATGGTAAAGTCTGATAAAGCGTTCATCTTTCCTTGCCCGGTCAAATACAGGGTCGATCTTTAATGATTTGAAATTACCCTCGCGTTTCTGAAAGGACCTCTCCAGGCAGGCAAAGCAGGAATCGTTCATCCCGTACATGCAATAGACACGAGCAGCATAGTAATTAGAACTAGATTTCTGATCAATTCTTCGACTCTTTACCAATTGAAGCACATTTTCGCTTTCGGCTCTTTGTCCTTTCTTAAAGTAGGCCATGCTCAATAAACAAAGCAATTTTTCTGAAACTTCATCAGGTTTATTTTTCATTTGCGGGCCAACCGATTGGATGACCTTATCGTATTCGGCCGAATAAAAATCAAGTTCTATTGCCAGCTCATCTAATTCTTTATTTTCCGGGAATAATTTTTTTCCTTCTTTAATATATATAGCAGCTTCCCGGAATTTACCCAAGCGGGTCAGGGCCTGAATAGTAACAACATACCCATTACAGTCCGCAGGATCTGCGGCAATACCGCGCTTTCCCATTGTAAGGGCCTTTTCAATTTCTTTCATCCAAAGCAAAAAATATCCATACCGGTTTAATATAAGAGAAGCGGAAGGGTTCAGGGCAATAGATTTTTCAAAATTGATACTCGCCACCTGAAAATCCAATTCAATGGTCCATGCCAGTAGTGCCAGTGCAGAATACGATTCAGCAAGGTAGGGATCTAATAGGATAGCCCTATTGGCAAATTCTCTTGCACTTTGAATGGCATATTCATTCTGGAAATCCTTGTTTTTAGTTATGATCCAGGTTTTTGAAAGAGCAATTAGGGCATAGGAGGGTGCAAACGCAGAGTCTTTTCCAATTGCCTGCAGGTTGTATTGAATACTTTCTTCATACTGATTCTGTTTGTAGGTTTGCATTCCTTTAAGGTAAAGCGCATAAACCTCCTCACTAGTACCCCTTTTTAAGAGCCTGGGACCTTCCGAATCAGTGAGTGTGATCTTGAGTCTATCAACAATTTTTTTTGCGATACTATCCTGGATCGCGAAAATATCTTTCATGTCTTTATCAAATTTTTGTGACCATATTATTGAATTATCCTTTGTGCTTACCAACTCCGCAGATATGCGAAGTTTATTTTCTAACTTTTGAACACTACCCTGCAACACTATGCTCACTTGTAATTTTTCACCCAAATCTCTGGCACTAATATTTTTTCCGGAAAATTGCAGGGCAGTAGCCGGTCCGATAACCTTTAAACCATTGATGATCGTAATCGAATTGGAAATTTCCTGGGTTAATCCTTCACTCAGGTAACCCTGATCCTTACCCGGACTCATATCTGTAAATGGAAGAATGGCGATGGATCTTTCATTAAAATCACTCGTGATTTTTCCGGATCTTAAAAAAAGAAATTTAAAACTAAGACTGCCAGCAAGTATAATCAACAGAACTATTGCAAGAGGAGCGAGGTATTTTTTTTTGAAATATTTTTTTTCCTTTGCTGGTGCAGGCCCGTTCTTTGGGTACAGACGGTATATCCTGACCGGTTCTTTCACATTTTTCAGTGTTTCCTGCTTAACAAATCTGGTCAGTATATCTTTTTTATTAGATACATTACGTTCTACCGCTTCCGATATATAAATCTCACCGGGAGGTGTGATTGCCTGGATCCTTGCAGCAATATTTACGCCGTCTCCGAAAACATCGTCATTTTCAAAAACCACCTCTCCCAGGTGAATTCCAATCCTTAATTTAAGATCAGGTTTATTGTTACAGGCTTCCTGAATATCCAGGGCCGCATTTACTGCATCTGTAACTGTTGCAAAGCTGGCCATTACCCCATCACCAATTTCTTTGATCCAGTTTCCGTTGTGAGATTCGATCATGGGCCGCTGGAGTTCACGGTTGATCGTGAGCAATTCAAAAGCTCGATTTTCGTCTCTGCCCATGATTGCGGTATAACCCACTATATCAGTAAACATGATCACAGCAAGATGCCGGGTGGAGGCCATGGTTGTATTTGATTAGACGAATTTCTATAAATTAAATTTCAGCCCTATACCTGTTATCTCCTGAATCTGCGTCCTCCTTTTCACATCATCATCATACAGTATATCTAACAGAAAACTGCCGCCAAAATTCTTCGATATGGCAAAGGTGAAAAGGTTATTCCAGAGTACATCCACATTTTGCGGATTACGTTTATAATTGGTGATCAGATCCAGGCGACCAATATATTTTATGGTTTTTGTAACCATATGATTGTAATGAAAACTGAGATAGGCGCCAACCTCAGTATAAACTTTCCGGGCGGAGTCTACCCCGAATAGCTTTCTGTTATAAAAATCTTTTTCCAGTTTTGTAACCCAGCGAAAGGTGATAGGCGCCACAAATACGGAGAAATAACTGGACTTGCCGATCAACTTATAATCCAATCCTGCGCAGAGCAGCAATTTCCCCGGAGAAAATATACCGGAAGTTTTTGGATATGTATCTACATAATAATTATGACCTCCGAATATCTGGGTATTCAGATTAAATAGGAGACCATAGTTAAGATGATTTTTGGTGAGTTGATGTTCCAGTTCCATAGTGATATCGCAACGGTCGTTGGTTTTGCGGAATTTTTTAAAACTGGCTGCCTCTACCACACCTAATTCAATATCCATGTACGCATCCCAGGTATATTTTCCAAAGCGATGATGAAGTGATTGATTAAAAATTCCATTGACACCTATAAGAAAACTTTCACCTCCGCTTGACCAGTCGCTTAACGCGGCCTGGTTGGCATTGAGTGTAAAAATACCGTCGTGTGCCCAGCCATTGCTATCAAGACTTTTTTTCTTCAGCGCGCCCAGGCGTTTTATTTCGGATGCTGTATTTTGCGAAAAAGAATCCGTTAAGCAAACAAGGCTCACCAAAAAAAGCAGTAGTTTTTTCATGTTGGTTAATCGGTTAAAAAGGTAGTGATTTTTTGCAAAACTGCGCTACTATCTGCCTTCACTGGGGAAGTGTTGCGAAACTGCCATGCCTTTTCCTGCAGCAGCGCCCATAATTATGACGGTCTAATATTAATCGTAGCAGGTATGTCCACAAACCTAATGCCATGGCGCTGTGAATTGAAAGCTATCCCCATCAAAAAGACCTTTATCGCTGAGTTTTAAATGAGGGATCACAAGAAGGGCCATAAAGGAGAGCGTCATAAATGGAGCAGCCAGAACGGAACCTCCCCGTTCTTTTACAAACCTGTCAAGCAGGGTATATTTCTCTGCAATAGCATAACCATCTGCATTACTCATTAAGCCCGCAACAGGTAAAGGCAGAATTAATTGATCATAATCACCATCATAATTGGGCATCACTGCACTTAACCCACCGCCTTCTTTTATAATAAGATTTACAGCCCGACATAAAGAAGCGTCGTCTACACCAACGGCCACGATATTATGGCTGTCATGA
>JAYTXP010000237.1:0-22011 GCA_043742885.1 Chitinophagaceae bacterium
GATTTCGCCACCATGAAGGAAGCCGTGTACAGACGCTATAAGCGACTTAAAGAGGAGGAAGAGGAATTTCCGCAGCTCGTGATCATCCACGCAGTTCCAATTCGTCTATCGCCTCCATAGCGGCGCTTAGCTGCCCTTTGCCTCCGTCGATGATCACGAGCTGCGGAAATTCCTCTTCCTCCTCTTTAAGTCGCTTATAGCGTCTGTACACGGCTTCCTTCATGGTGGCGAAATCATTGATACCCGAAACGGTCTTTACATTAAAATGCCGGTAATTCTTTTTATCAGGTACCCCATTTTTAAAACAGACCATGGCCGATACAGGGTATGCTCCCTGAAAATTGGAGTTATCGAAACATTCAATATGTAATGGCAGTTCCTGCAACTGCAGGTCTTCCTTCAATTGATTTAAGGCTTTAAGATCATCCGCACTTTTAAGGTTGAGTCGCAACCTTTGTTTTTCCCTTAGCTCCTGCATGTAATGCTCCACATTTTTTTCAGCCAGATCCAGCAATTTCTTTCTGTCGCCTGATTTTGGTACCGTGATGATTATATTTTTATCCGGGTAATCAATAGGAACCGGTACGATTAATTCGGTCGCCTCACTATTAAACTTGCTTCTCAATTGCGCGATAGTAAATATCAGTATTTCCTCTGCTGTCTCATCCAGATGAGTCTCTACCTTGCTGGTATGCGTTTGAATAATGGCTCCATTGCTTACCATCAGGTATTGTACATAAGCCATGCCTTTAGCCTGATCTTCTTCCGGCGGGGCATGATGCAAAAAGAATACATCGATCTCTCCGGTCCGGCTATTCGCCACCAGGGAACGGGACTGATAGTTTTCCAGGAATTCTATTTTCTTCCGGGTCTCATCGGCTTTTTCAAATTGCATCTGTTCTGCGAATCCTTTCATTTCTTCTTTGAAATGTCGGATAACAGGAAATAAATTTCCTTTAAGCAGATTCTTTATTTGCTGCAGATTGCTTTCATAATCGGCCAGCGATTGAAACCCTTCGCAGGGACCTTTGCAATTGCCGAGATGGTATTCGAGGCAGACCTTGAATTTTTTCTTTTCTATATTTTTCTCGGTCAGGTTCAGCGAACAGGTTCTCAGGGGGATCGTTCTTTTAATGAATTCAAGCAGCTCCCTTACTTTTTTAACCGAAGTATAGGGTCCCAGGTACTGTGAGCCATCTTCAATGCGCTGACGAGTTAGAAATACGCGGGGAAAAGGCTCGTTTTTAATAATGATAAAAGGGTAGGTCTTATCATCTTTCAGGTTGATATTATAGCGGGGCTGAAAACGCTTGATCAGTGTATTCTCCAGCAGAAAAGCATCCTGTTCTGAATTGACAATGGTGAACTCAATTCGTTCGATCCGCTGTACCAGTTCATGTGTTTTATAAGTAGTGAATGTTTTATTGAAATAAGAACTTACTCTCTTACGGATATTTTTTGCCTTGCCTACATAGATAAGTGTTCCGCCAGCATCAAAATATTTATAGATGCCAGGCTGGGAAGGGATCGTGCCGGCTATATGTTGAAATACTTCGCTGGTCATTTGCCATCATCCTCGTTCCAAATAAGTTTTACGATCCTGATTTTTTCGGGTAGACCCGGTGATTGAACAGTAGTGACCACCTGGAAACTTTTATCCATTCTCCAGAGCATTTCTTTCTGTACAGAACCGTTTCGATCCTGTTCAAATGTTGAGATCATGATGGAATTAAAATGATCGCCCTCCATCAAACTGGGAGTGATCAGCAATTCTTCCTTACGAATGGTGGCATCTTTATTTACAGGTCGGTAGGTGATTATGACCCTGTTTAAAAACTCCTCATAAATGGCTGAATCCTGTTTGTAATCCTTAGCAATTTTTGGATCAGCAAGATCCGGGAGTTCTAAAAATTCTTTGGCTTCTGTTGCGAAATCTTCTCTCCGCACAAAGCTGGTGTCACTGGTGGAATCTACGGTCACAATTTTTCTGATCACAAAAAGGGAAGTATCCACCTGGTTCACCTGGGTCCTGACCAATGAAGGCACGGAGATAAATGGTTTGCCAACGGGCTTTTTATCCTGTTTGCAGGAATATAGCACCGCAATAATAATGATAAGGGAAACAAGGATTTTTTTCACCCTCCAAAAATAAGATTACTTCAGTTGTATGCCTAACTTCAAACCGAAATCAAACAGGTGTTCCTTGATAGGATAGTTCTTGATAAAACTGGACATCATTTGATAATGTACCTGTGGACCTACTCTCCATTGAACCTTACCGGTAGTATGGGCTGAGAATATTTCGAAACTGGTATTCATATTAAACTTACGGGTAAGGGAAGGAACCTCCGCGTAGTTTTTATAATCCGTGGTAATGAGATAAGCGCGGTTATCCAGTACAAAAGTGGGTTGTAATGTAGTTGCAATACCAAAATAATTTTTAGAGCCATCAGATAATTTCAATTCCATACCTATAGGAACCGAAGCGGAGAAATAAAAATTGTGAAGCCAGTTTTCCTGAGCACCTTTTTCATTTCTGTAATTAGTAACGGTATTCAGCGTATTTCGGGTAGTAAGAGCAATAGTTGCTATCTCCGTATTGGTTTGAGAAGCACGGATATCATATTTGCTGATGCCCAGTTGAAATCCGCCGGTAATGCTAAACCACTGCGAAAGCGGAAGTCCTGCTCGAACACCTAACTGCATTCCCAAATCCGGTCTGTGTTCTACTACACTGTTCACATCAGTAGAATAATAAACAGGGTTATTAGCTCCTGCACCATTCACGATGCTGTTATAACGGGCTGCACTGATGAATTCTGTATTCTCGGACAGAGTACGATAGCTGACAGTAGGAGTGAAGTAAACCAGCCAGTTCAATTTTTTGCCTCCCTTGGTATGCTTATAGGAATTGATCACACTTTCAATAGTATAAGGAGGAAGGAGCAGGTTGTTCTCCTTCTTTATTTCATTATTTTCTTTATGCTTTTTATCGGAAGCAGCAGCCAGGTAAAGATCAGTTGCATCGCTGCTTACAGGAAGGTCAGACTTCAGATAATCTTTAGGATCAACCATTGGAGGTTTTGAAAGAGATCCCAGGTTTGCAAAAATATGATCAGACTTAACAATAGAAGCCGGTTTAGAAATAGCCGAAGGTCTTTTTTCTTCTACAAGTGCGGTTACTGGTTCCAATTCATTGTGATAATGATTTACCAACTCATCTGTTTTGAAACCTGGCAATTCATTTTCCTTATTATCGGCAGGAACCTGACCACTGAAATAATTTTGTACCAGGCCAATTGGATAGGATCTGGCTGGTGCAGCATCTTTAATGATCGGAGATTGAACCAGGGTAACAGGAGTAGGAGCTATCTGGGCCAATGGAATACCCATTGTGTAAGAAGCATTTCTTCCCAGGCGAACAAATTCAGATTTGTCGGAAGGATTTAGCATGACCATGGTAACAGAAGCGGTGGTCACTAATAAAAGGGCCAGGCCTATACCGTACCAGCGACGGCGCCTGTGTAATGCATTCTCCACGCCCTTCCATACTCTGTCGGAAGGGAACATGCGGAACTGGTCGGCGAGTTGCCGTACCGTTCTTTCAAAATCCCTGTTATCAAAATTATTCTCCATAAACCCGTCGGACTTTTAACCTCCTTTTTCTTTCAAATCAAGAAGGCATTGAGTACAAATTTTATCGCCGTGCTACAGCCACTAGCCAGTCTGCTTCTGTTTTTGGTTTGACAAGTATCCTTTTCCTCACCAATATATCTTCCAGCATCACCTTTGCTCTAGTATACTGACTACGACTTGTGCTTTCTTCAATGTCAAGCATATTAGCGATCTCGCGGTGACTATACCCTTCAACTGCATACAGGTTAAGTACCGTGCGATAGCCAATGGGCAGCATGCGAATACATTCTACCACTTGTTTGGCCTGTATCACCGCAGGCACACTTTCCTCTCTTACCTGTAAACTGGTCGCGTGAATCAGATCCACGCTTTCATTAAACTTTTTATTCTTTTTCAGAATATTGATACAGGTATGAACAACGATTCTGCGAATCCAGCCTTCAAAGGAGCCCCGGTTCTCGAAGCTGTGGATCTGAGTGAAAACCTTGATAAAGCCCTCCTGCAGCATATCCTCCGCATCTTCCCGGTTATGCGCAAAACGATAACAGACTGCCAGCATCTTTGGACTGTACTGATTGTACAGTTCACGCTGTGCAGCCGCCTCGTTCCTTACGCATCCTTTTAAAATGGCCTCCTCAGTCATAATTTCCTTTGGTTGCCTGTAATTTAGACAATTTATTGCAACGGTTGCTGCATGGGATTGTAAAATTATTAGTCCCGGAAAGTCTCTTGTTTTGAGGTAAACCCATGATTATGAAATTCTAATGAGATTCAGCGTTGCTTTTATCTTTCAAAAACAACCAACGGTGATTTATCTACCGGATTAGGAACGATTCTTACTTTAACGCCGAAGACCTGATGGATCAGAGCCTCATTTAAGACCTGTGAAGGCTTACCCTGGGCGACTAATTCTCCTTCTTTTAGAAAGAAAAGCCGATGGGCATATTGAATGGCGAGATTAATATCATGAATGATCGCGATGATCACGGTATCTCTTCCTAAAAGTTTTTCAGCGAGATGAAGAAACTCATGCTGATAACTAATGTCCAGACTACTTAGTGGTTCATCCAGCATCAGGTAACGAATTCCATCTGCTGGTTTCTCCCATATCTGTGATAGAACTCTTGCAAACTGCACTCTTTGTTTTTCTCCACCACTAAGGCTGAGATAATTTCTTTCGCGGAAGTTGAGCAGGTCCATTTTTTCCATCACTTCTTCCATGACCTGCCTGTCTTTTTTTGCAGGAGCGAAATTAAAATGAGGATACCTTCCCATCATGATCACTTCTTCTACTGTCAGGGGAAAACTTAATTCCGGATGCTGACTCATCACCGCCCTTGAACGGGCCTGCACATCGCGGGCAATACTGTTTATTTTTTTCCCCTCATAATGAACATTTCCTGAGCTGGCTTTTAATTCACCACTGAAAATTTTAAGGAATGTAGATTTCCCTGAACCGTTTGGTCCAAGTATCATGTTGAATTCTCCTGCATGAAATTCTGCAGAAACATTTTTCAGGATCTGTTTCTTTCCAACATGATAATGAATACCGGAAGTGCTAAGCATTGTAGCCTCCTTTTTGTCCAAGTATATTGAACTTCTTCAGGAGAATGATAAATATTGGCGCGCCCACCAGAGAGGTTATGATACCAATGGGCATTTCTGCAGGAGCCAGTAATAATCGCGCTCCCATATCCGCGAGCACCATCAGCATCGCGCCTACGATCATGGCTGCAGGTAATAATCTTTTATTATCGCTACCCAATATCAAACGAAGAATATGCGGCACGATCAATCCCATAAATCCGATGACCCCAACAAAAGCAGTAGCCACAGATACCATGGCTGTATTAAGGATCATGATACGGGTCTTTAATTTTTTGGTATCTACTCCGAGATAACTGGCTTCTTCTTCTCCGAGTAATAATGCATTGAGTTGTTTGGAGTATCGAAAGGAGAGAGAAAAAATAACCACCGCTACGGCAGATGTGATCCATACCTGGATCCAGGAAGCGCCGGCAAAAGTGCCGAGATTCCAGAATGTGATACTTCTTGCCTGAGGATCCCTGGCGATATAGGTCATGAAGCCAGTGCCGCTTAAGGCTACTGCATTAATGGCGATCCCTACCAGCAATAAGGACATGATGGAAATACGACTGGCATTTTTTGCCAGGGAATATACAAGATAGGTTGCAATTAATCCACCGGCAAATGCAAAGATGGGTACCAGGAAAGGGCCTGTCATTTCTTTGATGGAAGGAGAAATTTTAGGACCCATTACAAAAATAAATGAAGCTCCGAAAGCTGCGCCTGCACTGGTTCCTGCAAGACCAGGTTCCACAATGGGATTTCTGAATAATCCCTGCATCAATACACCCGATACGGCAAGAATAGCCCCGGTAACGGCGCAAAGTATCACACGTGGCAATCTTAATTGAAGAAAAACACCCTCATGTATTGATGCTGGTTCCTTTCCCTGGAAATAATGCATGATAGCCGAACCCATTTCGGAAACAGATACAGATACGGCACCAAATGCAATGGCCAGTATCAGTATCAATCCGAGTAAGGTCAGACTGACAGTAAAAAAAAATTTATTATTTCGCAGCATTAGGAGGATGAATAATGTCGAGCATTTTTATAATATTTTCTCCCGTACGGGGACCGAAATAGATCAGATCATGTTCTTCAAAACGATAGATCCTTTTTGTTTTTGCCGCGTTGGTAAGTGAAACGCCGGGTACATCGGTAATGAATTTTTCCATGCCACCCATCTGATCATAACCATAATCAGTGGCGATTATTATATCCGGATTGGCTACTGCCACAGCTTCCGCACTGATCTGCCTTGCACCTTTCGCATCATAATGAACCGATTTTCCTCCTGCCATAGTGATCATTTTATCGGCAGGACCTTTACGGCCACTCATAACGAAATAGACATTATTTGCTCTTCCGAAATGAATGATCATTACTGTAGGTGTATCTGTGATATTTCTTTCTTTAACTTTCATTTGAGCCCCTATTATGTTCGCATCCATTTGCGCGATCACAGAATCCGCTTTTTGCTCTGCAGAAAAATACTTGCCTAATTCTTTCAGCAGCAGTTTTGCACTGTCGATTGTATTGGCTCCGCCGAATATCTTTACTTCGAGTCCGGCTTTTATCAATTGACCGTTTACAGGTTCTGGTCCGATATCATTACTGTGAATCACCAGGTCAGGTTCCATGCTAATAATTCCTTCTGCGCTAAGTGCCCGGTGATAACCTACTGTTTTTATTAGCTTTGCTGAATCAGGATAAGTACTACTCAAGTCAACACCTACCAATAAATTTCCTTTACCCAATGCAAACATCATTTCAGTAAGATGTTTGGAAAGGCAAACGATGCGTTGTTCACCTCCATTGTTTCCTTTATTTCCAAAACGACCGCAAGCGGTTATCAGGATCATAAAGGCAGTGGCATAAATAATTTTTTTCATACTACTTGTTTAGAACATATTTAAGATTAATACCTCCAAATACCACCGCTTTGGATGGTGCGGGAATGAAGGCATCCGGTAATTGATTAATGAATACCATCAGCGGATATTTTTCGCCAGTGGCATTGTTCACTCCAAACGAAGCATCGATATTCCATCTGCTGCCAATATCTCTGCGATATCCGATTTTGAAATTGACCAGATCATAGGCATCTGTATTACGAACTGTAAACGTCTTTGGTGCATTGCTCGTTTTTTCCAAAGCATAAGGGAAACCATCCTTATGTAAAGTAGACAATGAAGCGTATACTCCCACCTTCATTGCAATATCGATACCAATGGCATTTGTGATCTTAGGTGCGCCAAAAACATTCAATCCGGCATAATTAAAAGTATCCAGAGTTGATACTGTTGATCCGGTTATGTACCTGAAATTGTCGCCATATTTAAAATCGGAATAGGCAATATTTATAAAAGGCGTAATGTTAGTGAATGCTCCTGTTCCATCTTTCACGATAGAATATTTCAATGCCAGTTCAATTCCTTTATGATCCTGGTCACCACCATTGATAACATAACTGTAGGCAGTAGCAAGGCTATTCAGCGGAACTGAAACAGAGGTCATCTTATTGGTGAATTTGGTATGGAACAAAGCAAGTTGATAATTCAGTTTGCCTTTCAGCAAAGCACCTTTAGATCCTATTTCGAATTGAGCACCCTGTTCTGCTTTCAGCGAACTGTTGATCCTTGCTGTGGCAGGAGTGGCGGGAGTAGTTACAGAAGGGGTGGCTATAAAGAAGTATGAACTTACAGGAGCTTTATAACCCGTGCTATATGATGCATAGACCGAAAATTCCTTGTTGAAAACTTTATTGATGGCCAGATGAGGCGCGATCATATCCTTATAGGTAGCATCGAAATGAGAAGGCTTTGTTGTAGTGGCCGGATTAAAGCGGTCATCCAGAAGAATACGCTGTTTACTGAAACTAAGTCCTCCTGTAATGGAGAGGTCTTTAGGTAAATTCAGTGTCCACTCAGTAAAGAAAGTAGTAGGGTTGGTTACAAAAGCCGTATTAGATGTATTGGCATTTATTATCCAATATGGTTTACCCATTGTCCAACCATTGGTAGTGGTATCCGATGGGTTTTGTTTCATATTATAACCAACTACCTGTGCATCCTGTCTTTGAACCTCAAGGCCTGTAATACCATTCAATGTGATATTATTTGTAAGATTAAAACGAGTATCAAAACTGCTGCGGAATCCATAGTTGATGGCCGATTTATCGGTCCACCCACCAGCTGAACTTACGTCGCTTCTAAATCCGGTTGCGAATATGGATGTGGTATTTGAGAAATTTTTTGCGAAAGCATAAATATGTCCAAGACCTGCGCGGAAACTGCTTACATGGCTATGTGCATCTCTTTTCAGATACTCGATATTGCCAGAATAATCATTGGTAGCATACTGTGCAGGAGTCAATTCTCCCAGTCTCTCATCATAACTGTTTGTGTAACCCAGGTAGCTGGTGAAAATTTGTTTCTCGGTGGCTTTTACTTCGGCAGCAAAATTCACAAAATCTTTGTGTGAATTATTATGCCAGGAGAAGCCATCAGATTTTTGTTTGCCATAATTAAGCAGGATGGAACTGCGTTCGCCGCCCACCTGAAGATGTGTGGTATAACGCTGTAATCCATAATTACCAAACAGGATATCCTGACCTATTGTAGTTTTTCCTTTTTCAGGTGTGATTGTTTTAAGGTTGATAGCACCTGCAATTGCCTGGCCATATAAAGTACCAGCAGGACCTTTCACGATCTCTGCGTTTCCAATAGAACCAAAGTCAACATCATCCAGGATAGTAACACCTTCGGCATCTGTAACCGGAATACCATTGAGATATACTTTATAACCTTGTCCGTCGAAATTGGAATTCACACCACGAGTTCCTCGTGTTCCGTTGCCATAACCGCGAATGTTGAATTGCTGGCCTCCGGAAACAGAACGACGATTCATCTGTACACCCGGTACATTGGTTTGAATAGCATCGTCGAAAAATACACCCTGTCCTCTTTTTAGTTCTGCCACTCCCATCTTGGTAATGGATACAGGTTGATAAAGCAGCGATTTATTCTGCGCTGTGGTTGCGGAGATCTCCACATTATCGAGGTATTGAGCATCCACAGAAAGTTCGATTTGCAGATCCTGGCAATTTTTCAAATTAACAGAATAGGTTGTGAAGCCTGTATAGGATACAGCAATTTTACCAGAGCCTGTGCAGGCAATGGTTGCTATCCCGTTCTTATCTGTTGAATAGGTTTTTCCAGCCACGCTGATATTGGCGCCGCTGAGAGGATTATTATTTGAATGGTCGATGATCTTTACAGTAATATTTTTTTGTGCGACGGCTGCAGATACAATGCAGATCATCGCACTTAAGAGTGCAATTCTTTTCATGTTTGCTTTTTGAGATGGGAAAAATAATGAAGCTTAAGAAACCGATCAGGCCTGTGGCGGTGGTTTCAGAATGGAGCGGAATGCGCTTGTGGGTTGGATATCCGGATGAACACAGAGTTGTTTATCAGCAGATATAAACGTAAATAGTTCTTCTATTGTGAGTGGAAGCGCTTGCCAGTCATTAAAAAATTGTCCTAGCTGGCGGCTGTTTTTTTGATCCTCATCTTTTTGTTGCTTCTGGAGTTGTTCATTAAGCGCTGTTTCTTTTTGATCATAGATTCCGGTAAAGCGGATCCTTCCGTCAGATAATAATTCTTGTTTTTCTATATCGAACATGCGGCCTTCAAGAATTATTTCTTTTCCTGATTGAAACCAATGAACATCTGAAGGCGATAAAATAACCTGACTGAGCATATCCTTCATCAATCGCTCCTTGCTTTCTTCTCTGATCTTTTCGCGCTTCCACTCCATCGTTTTACCATAAAACATGGGTGCCGCCATTATTAATAGCAGTAAAACAGCAGCAGTATTTTTTAAAGTAAGTCTCAAAGCAGGAACGGGTCAAATATAGAATAAAAAAAGGTTGCCGTAGCAACCCTTTTCAAACGTTATTTATAGTATCCTATCTATTGATGTTCAATACTATCTGTAGTTCTAATTAGAAATTAAGCAGGTTTCTTTTTTCTCGTCAGGCTGTCTATTGGATAATGTGCTTCCAGGCTATCATGAACACCATCTGCCCAGGCAATGACTTTTTTAGTTTCATCCTCGTTGAGTTTTGCGGCTTTGTGCATCCAGAGATATGAGTTCAGCGGCATTTTATGCTTTTCGACTAGTTCCGCCACTTCATGAATCTTATTGTACTGGTAACGCACCGAATGGGATAAGTATTCATCAAAATTGAACTCTTCTTTTCCTTCGTTTATATGTTTAGTCATCCACCAGTCAACAGGCTGGAGTTTACAATACCAGGGATAACGGGTATTGTTGCTATGGCAATCAAAACATGCTTTGGCAAGTATACCATTCACATCTGCAGGAATTGGGTATTTATTACCAATGAAATTAGCCTGAGACCCCTCAGCTATATTTTTTGCAGGATGAATGAACTGTATCACTATTAATGCTACAAGAAGGATAAGCAAGATTTTTTTAATCATGATGGTTGATTTTTTTAAAGATAAAAAATTTAATCAATCAATAAATCTCCTGTCATTTCCGAAGGCAGTGGAATATTCATCATTTTCAGAATGGTGGGTGCAATATCTGCCAGTTTACCTGGTCTTATGCTGCCTTTCCAATCTTTATCAATAATGAAAAAAGGGACGAGATTCATTGTATGAGCAGTATTAGGCGTACCATCTTCGTTGATCATAAAATCAGAATTGCCATGATCCGCCGTAAGGAAAATAGTATAACCATTTTTTAATCCAGCGGTCACCACTTTTTCAACGCAGGCATCAACTGTTTCTACGGCCTTGATGGCAGCTGAGAAAACGCCTGTATGACCAACCATATCCGCATTAGCATAATTAAGACAAATAAAGGAAGGCTTACCTGATTCAATTTCCGGGAGCAGGGCGGCTGTTACTTCATTAGCACTCATCTCCGGTTGAAGATCATAAGTAGCTACTTTGGGAGATTGTATCATGATCCTTTTTTCACCTTCAAAAGGTTTCTCTCTTCCGCCACTGAAAAAGAAAGTGACATGCGGATATTTTTCTGTTTCTGCTATACGGATCTGTTCCAATCCGTTTTTCTCAATGATCTCTCCGAGAGTATTATTTAGATTGTCGGTTTCGAACATGACATTAACATTCTTAAATGTCTTATCATAATCTGTCATGGTGGTATAATCCAGTCTTAATTTATGCAACCCAAATTCTTCATTTTCGGTTTGTGTTAACACTTGTGTGATCTCCCGGCATCGGTCTGTGCGAAAATTAAAACAGATGACTACATCATCATCCTGAATGGTGGTCAAAGGTTGTTGTCCTTCATCCATGATCACGGTAGGCTGAATAAATTCATCTGTAATATTTTGAGCGTAGGCGTTTTCCACTGCAGCTATAGCATCGGTAGCTTTTTGTCCTTTTCCATTTACTAATGCTTCATAAGCCAGTTTTACTCTTTCCCATCTTTTATCGCGGTCCATGGCATAGTATCTTCCGGAAACAGTAGCGATCTTTCCTGTTGTTTGGTTAAGATGCAACTGGAGATCTTTAATAAATTTCAGTCCACTATGCGGATCGCAATCGCGACCATCAGTGAAAGCGTGGATGAAAACATTATCGAGTTCCTGAGATTTGCAAAGGCTAACGATTGCCTTAAGATGTTCAATATGAGAATGCACTCCGCCATTGCTTACCAGCCCAATAAGATGGAGTGGTTTTTTTGTTGTTTTCGCTTTTTGAATGGCACGCAACAAATTTTCATTTTTTATGAAAGAACCATCTCTTACAGCCACATTAATGCGTTGCAATTCCTGGTAGACAATTCGTCCGGCTCCCAGGTTAAGATGTCCGACTTCTGAGTTGCCCATCTGCCCTTCCGGCAGTCCTACTGCTTCTCCGCAGGTAACTAAAGTTGAATTGGGATATTGTTTATATAAAGAGTTCGTAAAGGGGTGATTCGCATGCTGTATGGCGTCTGCGGAAGCAACTTTTCCTATTCCCCAGCCGTCCATAATGATCAAAATGACCTTTCTTAATGGTTGCATGAATTAATCAGTTTTAATAAAATATAAACAGGGTTGTTTTACGATCAAATGCAATGTAAAATTACACCCAATTCATCGATTTGGAGGTATATGCTTTAGGAAACAGGCTGGTTTTTAGTATTTTAGTATCTATTATGTATCAGTTGGGGAAGATGGCATGTTTTTAGTTTATATCCCTATGTAAAGCAAAAACAATGAAACAATTTTTTACTCCCATATTATCACTGGCCTTTGTAGCTTTCTCTGTCTTTTCATGGCTGGGAAGTATTGATGAAGTTATTGCTGCGCTTCGTGCTGGTAATGCAGCGGAAGTATCCAAATACCTGGACGATAACGTAGAGCTGACTGTGCCCGATAAAAGCGATAATTACAGCAAAGCGCAGGCACAACTTATCATCAAAGACTTTTTCAGCATTAATGTAGTAAAAGGGTTTGAATTAAAGCACAAAGGTGATTCAAGAGATGGTCACTATGCGATAGGTACCCTGCAGACAAGCTCTGGTAATTTCCGTACTAACGTCTTTACGAAAGTGAAGAATGGCCGCGAAGTGATCCGTGAGATCCGTTTCCAATCGGTTGACTGAAGTTTTAGTGATATCTGGTAAATAATTTTAAGTCCCGCAGTAATTTGCGGGACTTAATTTTGCTATCTATGACCTACGATGAACAATTAGAAAGACTGGTTCGTTCCGCGTTGCTGGAAGATATTCAGGATGGGGATCAATCAACACTGGCATGTATAGATCCACTTGCAAAAGGAAAGGCATCTTTAAAGATTAAAGAGGATGGTATACTTGCAGGTATGGCACTGGCCAATTATGTTTTTTCTTTTCAGCAAGCGGATGCTGTTTTTACCTCCTTTAAAAAAGATGGCGATCCTATGCTGGCAGGTGAGATCGCTTTTGAAATTGAGGCAAGGGCCGCGACCATACTTCAATGCGAGCGATTGGTATTGAATTGCATGCAGCGAATGAGTGGTATCGCTACGCTTACGCATAGATATACTGAAAAATTAAAAGGCTATCATACGCAATTGCTGGATACCAGAAAGACCACTCCTAATTTTCGATTGCTTGAAAAGGATGCGGTAAGAATTGGTGGTGGTGTAAATCATCGTTTTGGATTGTATGATATGATCATGCTGAAGGATAATCATATTGATTATTGCGGAGGGATAGAAAAAGCTATTGAGAAAGCCTGGAATTATGTGCAGATAAAAAGGCCTGAACTAAAGATAGAAGTGGAGACCCGCAGTGTAGAGGATGTGAAAAAAGTGATCAGCATGGCAAAAGGAAAAGTATTTCGCATAATGCTTGATAATTTCACTCCGGAAAAAGTATCGGAAGCGCTACTATTTATTGGTAATGATTATGAAACTGAGGCCAGCGGCGGCATACATCTTGAAAATATTGAAGCCTACGCAAAAACAGGTGTTGATTATGTAAGTGTGGGAGGGTTGATACATCAGGCGAGGAGTTTGGATATGAGCCTGAAAGCTAAGTTAGGAGTTACTAGTTAGGAGTTAGGAGTCGGGAGCGCTTTACGATTGGAAAATATTTTATCATCAGGATGCTAATTTATTTCTTAAAAAATGGCTAAGAAAAATAAGGACAATCTAATAATAGTTTACAGTACTGACCCTTCATTTCAATTTGAAGAAGATAATATTATTGATCAGGAAACATTATTACCTGCGATGCAAAAACTTCGAATTAGATTGGAAACTAAGCACAGGGCTGGTAAGGCGGTCACCCTTGTAGAAGGGTTTATAGGTAAAACACCTGATCGTGAGGAATTGGGTAAAAAACTAAAAAATTATTGTGGAACCGGAGGATCAGTGAAAGACGGAGAAATTATAATTCAGGGAGATCAAAGAGAAAAAGTTCTTCAATTTCTGCTCAAAAATGGGTTCACCCAATCAAAAAAATCTGGCGGATAAAAATTTTATTTCGATTCGTGAACCATAAATAGTTCTGACTCCCAACTGATTACTCCCAACTTGTATTTCACTGTCCCTGCGCCAAACTATAAGCCTTTTTATCACCCCATTGATTCAATAATTCGAGTGAACAGATCTTGAAATTGCCACTCATACTTACATAGAGGCCGATCACATCCATTTGATTGAGAAATTCGTTTTCAATACTTTCAAAACGCACATTGTATTGATTCACCAGATTTGTATATACAGAGCCAGTGGGCCATACCTGTGTACCGCGGTTACTAATATTGATAAGATTAAATTTCACTCCCGCATGTCTTTGGCATTTAGTGGCGATGGCCATAGGTTGTTCATCGCTTTCAATAAAAAGATCTACTCCAACAATATGATCCTGGCCCTGCTCTTTTGTCACCATCATGGAATTAAACTCCAGTTTGATGGGAGCAGGAGTGCCGGGTTTATTAGGTATAATCTCTTTTGCATTTACAGCCGGCAATTTTCCGAAATTTGAAATGATCACATCGGAGAACTGAGTAGTATTTACTGATGGAATATTCTTGTCTCCAAAATCACCAGTGTGTACTCCTGTCTCCAGCGTATACAATAGCGCGTTTTCAATGATCGCCGCATTTTCTGTCAGACCCAGGTGACGAAGCATGGCAAATCCACTCATCAGCAAAGCAGTAGGGTTGGCTATATTTTTTCCGGCAATATCTGGAGCGGTTCCATGCACGGCTTCAAAAATAGAAATATGATCTCCGATATTAGCTGAAGGTGCGAATCCAAGTCCGCCTACTAAACCTGCACAGAGATCGGAAACGATATCACCCTGAAGATTAGTCAGCACAACCACATCAAAACTATCAGGTCGGGTAACGAGTTTCATGCAGAGATCATCTACGATCACATCATCCGCTTTCAATTCAGGAAATTCTTTGGCTACTTCATAAAAACATTCGAGAAAAAGACCATCAGTGATCTTCATGATATTTGACTTATGTCCGCAGGTTATTCTCCTGGCTTTTTTCTGCCTTGCCATTTCAAATGCATAGCGAATAACCTGTAAAGAACCCGGTCTTGTGATGAAGCGACGACTTAAAGCCACATCATGTGTGAGCATATGTTCAATCCCACCATATGTATCTTCAATATTTTCTCTAACCACGGTAATATCGATAAGAATACCAGCGTTGCTGAATACTGTATCTACTCCATGCAAAGTTTGAAACACTCTTTTATTAGCAAATGTGTTCCAGGTTTTGCGTGCAGTTACGTTTATGCTTTTTACTCCTTTGCCTTTTGGTGTTTCCATCGGACCCTTAAAAAGCAATCCGAGGGATTCAATGGTTTCCTTGGCCTCGGGTGTCATTCCGTTATTGAAACCTTTGTCAAACACCCATTTACCCATATCTACAAACTCATATTCCAGCGGAACATGATTAGCCTTAAATATGCGTAAAACTCCGTCCATAATTTCAGGACCTATACCATCTCCTTTAGCTACAGCGATCTTCATACTATTCAATTTTCAGGTGCAAAATTAGGGCGATTGCCATTCATGGATTTAATTAAATGCGTTCATTTATGCCACTTTTTTGGCTATTTTTACTGTATGACCAGCCTGATCTCTGATGGTGTGCAAGTAAGTGTAGAAACATTTTACCAACCTGATTACAGCAATCCGCTGCAATTCGAGTTCATGTTTGCCTACCGGATCACGTTAGAGAACTTAAATTCTTTTCCAGTAAAGCTGCATCGCCGTCACTGGAATATTTTTGATTCTAATGGTTCTTACCGCGAGGTGGAAGGAGAAGGCGTAGTTGGAATGCAACCTATAATACAGCCAGGTGAGAATTACCAATATGTAAGTGGATGTAATCTTCGTACAGAAATGGGTAAAATGGAAGGAACCTATCAATTTGAAAACATGGGTTCTAATAAAATGTTTACGGTAACTATACCTGCATTTGAGATGATTGTTCCTTTTAAGGGAAACTAGGAAAGGTTGAGTGGTTGAGCTGTTGAGAAGTTGAGCGACCATTCAATTTATTAGTTATTCCGCTCAACTTCTCAACCCCTCAACAGCTCAACTTCTCTCACTTCGGTTTATACTTCGCCTCCTCAATTATCTTGCGCGCATCCATATTCATCAGTTCTTCTATTTTTATTTGAGGATGTTTGCTCACGTATTTTTTTACGATCTGCCAGCCGATCCAGGGACCCATATTTCCAGGCGATTCTTCCTGTGAGAAACCTTGTGTAAAAGGCGATTCTCCTATATAGGTTTGAATGACGACGGGGTTAATAGAATTCAGGTCCTCATTTTTAATAAGGTAACTCCAGATAAGTCCTTCATTGCTACGGCACCATTCTAACTGAGCGGAAGTAAATCCTGTTTTTAATGAATCATTTGTGTCAGGAAGAAATTTGTCAAGCGCCCACCATTGTTTTCCTTTCTCAACCATTTGTTCCACCAATGGTTTGCCTGCACTTTTATCAGCAAACAGATCCTGCACCACTGCTTTCATGCAATTGGCCGGAATATATGCAGCATCAAAGCGCCTTGAGATATAAAGAGGGAACATTTCCTGGGCTTCGGTTGTTTGATATACAGAGAAATTAGTTCCTCCAAATTGCTGTAACCCTATAGCCAGACCATTGCGGGTCAGAGCTACTCCCGGAGCATCAAATGGCCCGGTGAAGAATAAGATCCGGCCGGTTTTATAATTTGGCAAATAAAATTTGACATAACGAAATGCATTTTCGAGTTGTTTTTTCAGGCTTTCGGTATTAGCATAGATGCGCTGAAGTGTATCCTCAATGGAAGCGTAACCCCAGATAAATTGTTTAATCACTTTCACCGTATTGCTGTCGGCTGGGTTACCACTAATACCCTGTATCTGCTGCATAAAATCGGGGTAGAAATCAGGATGTTTTTGCGCCAGTTGCTGCAGGGAAAGATCAAGATGATTTGTATCTATCGCGAAAAAATCTTTGTCAAATCGCTCAATAGCAAGATCTACTCTAATTCCAGAGATATTGGGGCTATCCTTCTTGTTATTACAAGCAGGAAGAAAGAATGTAGCGAAAATTAAGGCGAAGGCAGCGAAGGGTAATTTCATGGTATATGTAAACGGCAAAGTTCAGGAATTGTTGCAAATAAATGCAGGCACCTCTCGAAGAATGAAAAGTGTATGTAGTTCTGAATTCGAACGCTCGGTATGACAGGCAGCGTATGACATGAAGGACAAATGGGTTTAAAACGATAATTTTGCATTATGAAGATCGCCATCGCGCAGCAAAACTATCATATTGGAAATTTTGAGGCCAACACTCAAAAGATCCTGGAGGGAATACGTTGGGCCAAAGAACAGGGAGCCGACCTGGTGATGTTTTCTGAACTTTCTATTTGCGGTTATGCTCCTCGGGATTTTCTGGAATTCAATGATTTTATTGATCGATGCTATCAGGCAATTGATGAGATCAAAGAACATGCAGATACTATTGGTGTATTGGTAGGGGCACCAGATCGCAATCCGGTTAGAGAAGGTAAAGATCTTTTTAACGGAGCATGGATGCTTTACGAAAAACAGGTTAAGGCAGTTGTGCATAAAACCTGTCTTCCAAACTATGATGTATTTGACGAATATCGGTATTTCGAGCCTGCTGATAAATGGCAGGTGATCCATTTCAAAGGGAAAAAATTAGCCATTACAATATGTGAGGACATATGGAACCTGGGCGACAATCCACTGTATAGAAATTGTCCTATGGATCATCTGATCACGCAGCAACCGGATATCATGCTGAATATTTCCGCCTCTCCATTTGATTATACTCATGTAGAAGATAGAAAGGCTATTGTAAAACTAAATACATTGAAATATAAACTGCCCATGATCTATTGCAATTGTGTGGGTAGTCAGACAGAGATCGTATTTGATGGGGGCTCGCTGGTATTTGATAAGGATTCAAATATGGTAGCTCAATTGCCCTTGTTTGAAGAGAGCATAAAAATGTTTGAACTGGATGAACAGGGACATTTTAAGGAAGAGATAATTCTTGAGGCCGAAAAAATAGCTGAGCAGGAGCTCACTCCTGATAAACTGGATGTTTCCCTTTGTATTCCCGAGATATATGATGCCATCGTGCTTGGCATCCGGGATTATTTTCAAAAAATGGGGTTCACACAAGCTTTACTTGGCAGTAGTGGAGGAATTGATAGCGCAGTTACTCTTGCGTTGGCAGTTGAGGCTTTAGGTAAGGAAAATGTAAATGCCATTCTGATGCCCTCGGAATTTTCCAGTGAACATTCTGTAACAGATGCAGAAGAATTGAGTCGCAAGCTGGGTAATCCTTTTAATACAGTGCCTATCAGAAAAATCTATGAAACTTTTCTGAATGAACTTAAACCTGTGTTCAGGGATCTGCCTTTTGGTTTAGCTGAAGAAAATATTCAGGCACGCTGCAGAGGGAATATTCTGATGTCTATCGCGAATAAGTTCGGTTATATACTATTGAATACTTCCAATAAAAGTGAGCTGGCTACAGGCTATGGAACTTTATATGGTGATATGGCTGGAGGACTCTCTGTATTGGGAGATTGTTATAAGACACAGGTATATGCACTGGCTGAATATATCAATCGAAATGAAGAGATCATTCCCCGTAACATAATAGAGAAGGCGCCTTCGGCGGAATTAAGACCCGGACAGAAAGACAGCGATTCGCTTCCGGATTATTCCATCCTGGATCCTTTACTTTATCAATACATTGAAAGAAGAAAAGGTCCCAAAGAGATCAAGGAAATAGGATTTGATGCTGCACTTACTAACAGGGTGCTTCGAATGGTGAACAGAAATGAATACAAACGAAATCAGTTCTGTCCAATCATTCGAATCTCACCCAAAGCTTTTGGAATGGGAAGAAGATTGCCTATTGTGGCCCATTATCTTTCTTAAAGATCAATGTACAAATACCATTCGGATCAGAATGGTAGCACCTGCTCCAGGAGTATAACCCTGAGATACGATCAGTTGTGTTGCACTAACAGATTCCAGGGTAAAATCGGAACTACCACCTGTAAATAATATAGTTGAAATATGAAGCGTGGTTTCACTGTTGGCCCAATTCCATGTAAAAGGATTATCGGTAGGATCGGCTACATTACATTTTGTGGCACCTTCATTAATATTTCCGCTACCAGTAGTAGAAAAGGTTAAAACATTATCTTTTTTACAAGGCTCGAATGGAGGATTCTGATTTGAAATATCCGCTCCACTAGCGGTAGCGGAGCTGAATTTCCATGAACCAGAAGTTAATAATTCGGTCTTAGTTTTTGCCGGTGCGGGCGTATCTTTATTGCTGCAGGAAATGCTCAAAAGAGCAAGGGAGAATAATAATACGACCAGGTTATTTTTGATGTTCATAGTAATTAATTAAAGAAATAATTTTTATTACCCTTCACTGCCCAAAATGATGCCAGCTTTTTATTAATGTATAAAGGTGACCTCCACATTTTGCGGAACCCCACTTAATGTTATCGTCTGACTTAGAATCAATTGGGTGGCAGAAAGAGTCACAATTGTGAAGGTATTATTGCCCCCTGTAAATAAGGTAGAAGAGATAAATATTTGAGTTTCACTCGCTACAAAATTCCAGGTAAAAGGGGTGGTTTGCGGATCACCAGGGGCACATTTGGTAGCACCTTCATCATTGGTACCAGTTCCGGCAGCGGCAAAAGTCAATATATTATCCTTCTGGCAGGTTTGCAGAAAAGCGGAGGCATCTATACCCCCTACTTTGGCGACACTGAATTTCCAGGTCGTGCGGGTGATATAATATTTCTTTGTAGCCCCAACTGTAAAGCTTTTAGAACCGGTGCATCCGATTGAATTCTTAGCAGTAATTGTATAAGCTCCGGGTGCCAGAGTAGCAAAACTGCCGGTACTGACAAAAGTAGTTCCATCAATACTATAAGTAAATCCCGAACCACCCGTAGCGGTAGCAGTAATGCTTCCATTGGTAGCATCAGAACTGACTACTGTGGCAGTAATAACAATGGTCTCGCAGTTTGGTTTCTTGTCTATTGAACAGGCGGCTAAAAAAATTAACAGGCAGAGGCTGGCCGTCAGGAGGAATGAATTTTTCATAATTGCTGGGTTGCCCGCTCAAAATAAGCAAAGTTTTCATGATTTAGGAAAGTGGAAATACCCAAAAAATAAGGATATTTCCCTCCGCTGATCATTACGGCAAATAATTTGCAAGATGAGGTTCGTAATTTGCCACCACCATTACCCCTTTAGCCCCCTAATTTAATAAAGAACCACATGTTAAAGACCGCAGAAGATATTCGGCAACTAAATGAAAAGATTAGTTATGCAGGACAGTTTTCCGATAAACTCCGTGAGGAGATTGGGCACGTCATCATTGGCCAGGCCTATATGGTCGATCGACTATTGATCGGATTACTTAGTAATGGACACGTATTGCTGGAAGGAGTACCCGGGCTGGCAAAGACACTTGCCATTAAATCTCTGGCTACTGCCATTCAAGCCAAATTCAGCCGTATTCAATTTACTCCTGATCTTTTGCCGGCCGATGTGATCGGGACAATGATCTATAATCAGCAGCGAAATGAATTCGTGGTTAGAAAAGGTCCCATATTCGCGAATTTCATTCTGGCTGATGAGATCAATCGTGCTCCTGCAAAAGTGCAGAGTGCATTACTGGAGGCCATGCAGGAAAGGCAGGTAACTATTGGCGATGCCACTTATAAATTAGATGAACCATTCCTGGTTCTGGCCACACAGAATCCGCTTGAACAGGAAGGAACCTATCCACTTCCTGAAGCACAGGTGGATCGGTTCATTATGAAAGTGATTGTTGATTATCCAAGCATTTCTGAGGAGCAGCTAATTCTCCGTCAAAATATTCAGGGAAATTTTCCATCCATCAAACCAGTGGTATCCATCAGTGAAGTGATCAATGCGCGTAACTTGACACAGCAGATCTATATGGATGAAAAGATCGAAAAATATATTCTGGATATAGTTTTTGCCACAAGAAGACCAGATCAGTATAAACTTGAAAAACTTTCTCCGTTGATCGCTTATGGCGCTTCTCCAAGGGGAAGTATTAACCTGGGCATCGCTGCAAAGGCACAGGCTTTTTTGAATAAAAGAGGGTTTGTGATTCCGGAAGATGTACGGGCCATTTCAAAAGATGTGTTACGGCATCGTATCGGATTAACCTATGAAGCAGAAGCTGAAAATGTGAAAGTGGAGGAAGTGGTGGAGGATGTGTTGAAAGCTATTAATGTTCCATAAATGCTGACAACTTCTGAAATAATCAAGAAAGTCCGGGCGCTGGAGATCAAAAGTAAAAAGATCACAACCGATCTGTTTACCGGAGAATACCATAGCGCATTTAAAGGAAAAGGTATGTCTTTTAAGGAGGTGAGAGAATATTCGGCAGGGGATGATATTCGATTTATCGATTGGAATGTTTCGGCGCGATTTGGTCATCCCTATAGTAAAGTTTTTGAGGAAGAAAGAGAACTAACGGTGATGTTATTGGTAGATATCAGCAACAGTTCGATTTTTGGTACCGTCCATTCTACAAAAAGAGAATTGATAACCGAGCTGGCAGCGGTGATCGCTTTTTCGGCGGTGAATAATAAAGATAAAGTGGGCGTGATATTTTACAGTGATCTTATTGAAAAATATATTCCACCCAAAAAGGGAAAACAACATGCCCTTTATATTGTCAGGGA
>JAYTXP010000238.1:0-7238 GCA_043742885.1 Chitinophagaceae bacterium
GTTGAGATATCCTTTAAAGCCACCTTTGAACTTCAAGTATTGAATGCTACGCAGATTTGGAACGGTCACTTTTCTCAGCATAGGAACAATGGTGACCGCATCTGAATAATTACTTCGGAGTTCCTCCGCACGCATATCAATATAAGTTGAATTTATATCGGGAAGTCCGGTAAGTGCCAGGTCACCGCTAAACAGTGTATTATCCCCCGCCTGCACCAGCAGGTTGGTTCCTTTTAACGCTTCCACCGTTCCCTTCGCTTTACCAGAGATCTTAATTCTTTTCTTCCAGGTTTTCAGATTAGGTGAAAAAAATGCCAGATCATCACTATCAATAAAACTGTTTTCAAAATCCGCCTCCATTATCACGCGACTGAGATAAGCACTCATGTCCGAAATATTGTGATAGGTCATGGCATAATATTTCCGCAGGTGACTTCTATTTGTCTCCAGATCCATATTATCGAAATACATTCCAGTAGGTGTAAGCCGAAATTTTGCGCTGAGATTTTTTAATTGTAGTCCACTTTTTTCTTTAGCAGAAAGCTTAAGATCAGAGATTATCGTATCTCCAATGAAACTGCTATTGGCCATTGAACCACTTATTTCAGTAAAAAGTAAATGTTGTCCGTCAAAAGGAGATGCGGCAATTCCGGCATTTATATTATCTTGCCTGAAGCTTCCATTTTCAATAGAAAGATCACCAATTTTAAAAACAGTTCCTGAATTCCATGAAGCCGCGATCTCTTTATTATCCGCAATCACAGCAGTGCTCTGTGGTTTTTTCCTTTTGTAGTTGATTAAAGTGATCACTGGTTCCTTAAGCGAAAGGTCCCTGATCACATATTGCTTGCCCGAAAAACTTAACTGATCAGCATTCATCATCATTCCGCTGATCCGAAAATCCATATCCTGTCCCATCCAGGCATCCTTTTGATAGAAGTGCACATTCTTAAATTCAACCTTCTTCAGATTGAAAACAATACCGGCTTTTTTCTTTGGTTTTCCAGTAGAGGGTGAACTGAAATAATCAAAAAGGAATTGCTGGCTCCAAACGGAATCGGTTCGCTGGAATTTTATCAATGCATCTTCCAGTCCCATATATTTTAAATCCGCTTCCTTTCTAAAAAAGAACCAGTCGGTAATATTCAGCTTCATATTACCGGCATACAAAAGGGTATCCCCTTTCTGATCCTCGATCAATACACCCCGAAGGTGCATTCGATTAAAAAGCGAGAATTCGACATGTTGTATGCTAACCTTGGTTTTCAGATCTCGCGAAAGCCGGGAAGTTACCTGACGCCCGATCCAGTTCTGTCCAAATGGAGTTTGGATAAAAATATAGGCTGCCGCTATCAGAAATAACAATGACAGCAGAAACCATTTGACTATTTTTTTAAAGCGCTTCAGGGTCTATATTTAATTTGTAAAAGTATGCAATCGAATGGTTTGCAAATACAATACCAAATTAAAACTTACCTGTATCCACATCTTTTATGAAACCAATAACGCCCGACATAAAGGTCTGCTGATCATCCCACATACTCAGATGGCTTCCATTAGCACAATACAAAAATCTTCCCTTTTTTACCATTTTACTCTGAGCTTCCATAGCCTTTGGGTCCATTGTGTCAAATTTTGCCCCTACCATCAAAGTAGGAACGGAGATTTCTTTTAATCTATCCTTAATATCCCAGGTGGCCAGTCTTCCTGCTATCCCAAATTCAGAAGGGCCCTGCATAATCAGGTAAATTTCTCCCGAACGGGCAGAGGCAGAGAAATGTGCGAAATCGCGTTGAAATGGTTCAGGCCATGGATCAAGGCGGCAAATATGTTTATTATAAAAATTAGGGATCAGTAATTCCTCATACTGGGGATTCTTATAATCTCCCCTTGCTTCAATGTCCCTTATCTCCGTCACCACCTTTGGGTCCATCTGAGGAGCCAATACCTCACGGGCATATTTTCCATATTCAGGACCGCTGGCTACCATATTCGCTACGATCATTCCCTTCAGGTTGCGTTGATATTTAAGTGCATATTCCATGGCAAGTATTCCACCCCATGAATTTCCCAAAACATAAAAATTGCTGCTATCCGCTCCAATAGCCTTACGCACCTGTTCTACCTCCTCAACATATCTGGCAGTGGTCCATAAACTACTATCGGAAGGCTGATCACTATACGGAGCGCCCAACTGATCATATTCATAAAACTCAAACCCTTCCTGAGGGAAAAAACTTTCAAAACATTCCATGTATTCATGTCCCATAGCAGGGCCTCCATGCAATAAAAGAACTTTGATTCGTGGATTATTGCCAAATCTTTTGGTCCACACTCTAAATTTCCCAACAGGCGTTTCAATTGGGATCATCTTAATTCCTGCAGACCTTACACCACTATCTCCAGAGTTAAAATAGTCACGAAGCGTTGTATCTGTGCCAGAAGTCGCAGTGTGTTGCTGACAGGCGCTGATGAAGAGCAGCAGGATCATGCCTGGAAAAAACTTTTTCATGTAGTGGGTTTGTCAACAAATTTAAGGGCTGCGACCTATCTTTAGTTCATCAAAAAAAATGCAATGAGGAAATACGTGCTGGCAATTTGCCTTCTCAGTTTAATTTTTCCAATAAGGTCAATAGCACAGACACATCAGGATACTATCCGGATGATCAGGGAAACGACCCGACTTTATGATCTGGATTTTACAGAGGATGAAGCGGATTCCATGATCGTGAATATCAATAATTATAATTTTATTCTCAAAGGCATGCATCGAAGCATGCTGACAAATGATGTTCCTTTTCCCTTCGCCTTTCGTCCTGCTCCTGCCGGAATGAAGATCCCTACAAAAAAAGAAAAGATCTATTGGGACATACCGCTTCGCACTATCCTGCCTGCAGATAAAAATGAACTGGCTTTTTATTCAATACCTCAACTAGCAGCTTTACTATTTACCAAAAAAATCAGTTCAGTAGAGTTGACCCAATTCTATTTAGCTAGATTGAAAAAATGGGGTGATACACTTGAATGCGTTATTACACTTACAGAAGAACTGGCACTGCAACAGGCCAGGCAAGCCGATGCAGAAATAAAACAAGGAATTTACAGAGGGCCACTCCAGGGAATTCCTTATGGACTTAAAGATCTGTTTGCGGTAAAGGGATATCCTACCACCTGGGGTGCTACACCTTATAAAAACCAGATACTTGAAGTGGACAGTTATGTATATAAGCAAATGAAAAAAGCGGGCGCAGTATTATGCGCTAAACTTTCCATGGGTTCTCTGGCCAATAATAATAAATGGTTTGGAGGTGAAACCAAAAATCCCTGGAATTTAACTGAAGGCTCCAGTGGTTCTTCCGCAGGTTCAGCATCTGCAACCGCAGCAGGATTGCTTCCATTTGCAATAGGAACCGAAACACAGGGTTCAATTGTATCACCTTCTACCCGTTGTGGTGCCACCGGACTTCGACCTAGTTTTGGTACGGTCAGCCGTTATGGAGCGATGGTGCTTTGCTGGAGTTTGGATAAGGCCGGCCCTATTTGCCGTAGTGCAGAAGATGCCGCCATTGTATTTGCTTTTCTTCATGGAACTGATGGGAATGATCCTTCCGCATCTTATATAAGTTTTCCATATACAGGCAAGACGGATTTTAGTAAGCTTCGTATAGCTTATGCCGAGAATTATTTTAAGCGACTCGATACAAGTGCACCAGAAAGAAAAGTATTGGATGTTTATCGTTCCCTGGGCGCGCAACTGAAAGCGATTCAATTTCCGGATTCTGCTTTATATCCAAACAATCTGATAGGAATTATTCTTGCTGCAGAATCGGCAGCTGCTTTTGATGAACTAACACGTTCTAACAGGGATGACCTGATAGAAAGACAGGATCGTTTCTTCTGGCCCAATACATTTCGATCAGCAAGAATGATCCCTGCGGTAGAATATATTGAGGCTAACCGACAGCGCGCTGTTCTTTGTCAAAAAATGACAGCCTTCATGAAAGACTATGATGTGCTGATCGTTCCTTCTTTTGCAGGAAGGCAATTATCACTTACGAATCTTACGGGTAACCCGGTGGTCTGTATGCCTATAGGTTTCAATAAAAATGGATCCCCGGTAAGCATTACTTTATTAGGAAATCTATATGATGATGCAACCATCCTGGCTGCAGCAAAAGCTTACCAGGATAATACCAATTTTAATAAAATGCATCCCGAAAAATTTAAGAAATGAAAAAAAATCTCCCGCTTATTGCTATCGTTTTACTTCTCATCTCCTGCAACAATAAAACAAAGGCGGACCTGCTGATATACAATGCCACCATTTATACTGTGGATAGCCAATTCAGTAAGGCAGAGGCCATGGTGATTAAAGACGGTAAAATTTTAGCGACGGGAAAACTATCTGACCTCGAAAAAAATTATGCTGCCAGTGAAAAAATGGATGCAAATGGAAAATTTATATACCCTGGTTTTATAGATGCTCATGCGCATTTTCTTAGCTATGGTCTTGGGTTGCAAAAGGTGAACCTGGTAGAAACAAATAGTTGGGAAGAAGTACTGGAAAGGACCAAAGTATTTGCAAAAGAGAATAATCAGGCCGGTTCCTGGTTATTGGGAAGAGGTTGGGATCAGAATGATTGGACAGATAAAACATATCCAGATAACAGTCAGTTAAATCTGCTATTCCCTGATCGTCCTGTCATGTTGGGAAGAGTGGATGGACATGCAGTCATTGTGAATCAGGCAGCGCTTGATCTTGCAGGGATCAAACCAGGACAAAAACTGGAAGGAGGTGATATTGAAATGAAGAATGGAAAGCTGACTGGTATTCTTGTAGATAATGCTGTGGATATTGTTTCAAGACTTATTCCACCAACAACTGCTGAAGGAATAGAAGAAGCATTGAAAGACGCAGAGAAAAATTGCCTGGCAGCAGGTCTTACAACGATCGATGATTGCGGATTGAATTTCAGCGATGTGGAGGCGATCAGATCAGCGCAGCAAGTCGGTAAACTGAAAATGCGACTATATGTAATGCTTAGCGATAATAAAAGAAATTTTGACTGGCTGATAAAAAATGGGACAGTCAAAACGGATCGTCTTAATGTGCGAAGTATAAAAGTATATGCCGACGGCGCTCTGGGTTCCAGAGGCGCCTGTCTTTTGCAACCTTATGCTGATAAACCCGGATGGTCTGGTTTTCTATTAAGCTCCATATCTCATTTTGATTCAGTTGCAAAAATGATCGATGAAAAGGGATGGCAGATGTGTACACATGCTATCGGCGATAGCGGCAACAGAACTATGCTGAATATTTATGCAAAATATCTCAAAGGAAAGAACGACAAAAGATGGAGGATCGAGCATGCCCAGGTTGTTAATGAAAATGATTTTTCAATGTTTGGTCGTTATAGTATTATTCCTTCTGTACAACCCACGCATGCAACTTCAGATATGAACTGGGCAGCAGAAAGATTGGGTTCGGGTAGAGTAAAAGGCGCCTATGCTTATCAGCAATTGCTTAAAGAAAATGAATGGATACCCCTGGGAACAGATTTTCCCGTGGAAGATATATCCCCGATACGAACATTTTTTGCAGCCGTAATAAGAAAAGATAATAAGGGCTGGCCGGAAAATGGTTACCAGCCTGAAAATGCATTGACAAGGGAGCAGGCCATACGAGGAATGACGGTCTGGGCCGCCCGTGCAAATTTCGAAGAGAATGAAAAGGGATCTCTTGAAAAAGGAAAACTGGCAGACTTTATCATACTCGATAAGGATCTGATGAATACGCTTGAAAAAGATATACTATCTACGAAAGTACTCGGAACTTTTATCGCCGGCGAAAAATTGTATAGCAAATAATTGAAAGTAAAATTGCAGCGCTTTTTGGGTTGTTCAGGCAATAAATTTTATATTTAAATAATTGCCATAACAACCAAAACCACCACTATGCGAAAATTCATTTTGCTATTTATCTGTCTGCCATTTTGCAGCAGTTTGTACGCTCAAAAATCAAAGAAAGACGTACCCGATTTTGGAAAAGTAGAAAAAGCAGAGCTCGAAATGAAAACCTGCGATTTCGATCCCAAAGCCGAAGCCATGGTACTTTTTGACGTCGCTGAATTAAGCTGCGTTATTTCCTCCTCAGGAATAGATATAGATCTTGAAAGAAGAGTTCGCATCAAAATTCTCAGCGAAAAAGGAAGACATTTCGCTGATATAAGAATCCCCTATCATAGTTATCAGAAAGATGAAAGCATTGATGACCTCACTGCCCAAACTTATAATCTGGATGAGGCCGGGAATATGGTGGTTAGTAAAGTAGATAAAAAACTGGTTTATGATAAACCGATCAATAAAAGATTTTCAGAAAAGGTATTCACCTTCTCCGAAGTGAAACCCGGTAGTATTCTGGAGTACAGATATAAATGGAAAAGCGTAGGCCTTTATACCTGGAAATTTCAACAATCCATTCCAGTAAAATATAGTCGTTATCGTCTTGACTTTCCACAGGAACTGGATGTATACTCAAGGCCTTATTGCACATTAGAGTTTGATCATAAAAAAGAGGATCAGGGAACCCGGGTGGTAGAGACTTTTATGATGCAAAATGTTCCCGCCCTACGTGATGAACCCTTTATTTTAAATGAAGATGATTACCTGGAAAGAATTGAATCAAGACTTGTGGCCTATGGAATAGGAATGAACAGGCAAAGTCTTATTGCCAGCTGGCCCGGTGTCATTAAAGGAATGCTTGATGATGAAGATTTTGGTACCCAGTTAAAAAAAGAAATACCACGCACAGATGATCTGGATGCTCAGATAAAGAAACAAAAATCTGATTACGACAAGATGCAAATCATTTACCGTTATGTCATGAATAATATGGAATGGAATGGTTTTAGCGGCATCTGGGCATTAGATGGAATTAAATCAGCATGGAAAGATAAAAAAGGAACTTCCGGTGAGATCAATCTGATATTGATAAACTTACTTAAGGATGCTAAACTGGATGCAAATCCCATTCTGGTTAGTACTCATGAAAATGGATTGGTCAATACTTTTGATGCCAGAGCCGGTCAGTTCAATAAAGTCATGGCCTATGTAAAGATCGATAACAAATTTTATGTGCTCGACGCCACTCAGAAGGGCCTTCCTGCAAAACTGATACCTCCAGATGTGACTATGAATCAGGGTTTACTCATAACGAAATTAGAAACGGGCGAATGGGG
>JAYTXP010000239.1:0-2765 GCA_043742885.1 Chitinophagaceae bacterium
ACGTGTCATCAGGGAACCTTCCTGCTTTTTCATCAGGTTATGATATTTCTCCAATAAACCGAAACGTGCAAAGCCGGTTACTTTCACACTCATAAAAGGAATATTTGGCTGCGTGGCGGCATAATTGATCACATCTATGAACACATCACAGGCATGTTCAAAATTTTCTTCGCCTTCTTTTCCTTCAACCCCGTAATCCAATATGATCTGAACATTATAGGCAGCCAGTTTTTTTGCAACGTCAGCAGTCTCCTGCAAAGTTTCACCACCAACGAATTGCGAAAAAATAGTATTGCGGATCATTGCTTTTATAGGGAGACCTGAATAAATGGCCAAGGGGGTAATTTTGGTACCTAATTTTACTAACCAGGGGCGGCCCATCATAGAAAAAAGAAAGCGGGCTTTTTTCAGCTCTTTATCTGATTTGTATTTAAAAGCTAACTCGGTATTATCAAATGAAATTGGTGGATAATCAGGCATGCAAGCAAATTGAGAAAGCAAATGTAGCAGATTAACTGAAAATGAGAAATGAGGGTAATCATACCCCTTACCTACCTGTGTCAGTTTGGCTATTTACTTATCATTACCTTTGCTCTTAAATAAAATCGCTACGAATGGATCCTCGCAGTTCCGCCTCCTCCCTTACCATTATGACTGAACTTGTATTGCCAAACGATACAAACCTGCATGGCAATCTGATGGGCGGCCGGCTGATGTACTGGATGGATATTGCGGCTGCACTTTCAGCTCAAAGACATTGCAATGGACCTGTGGTAACAGCTTCCGTAGATAATATCTCGTTTGAAAACCCCATTAAACTTGGAAATGTAGTACATATAGAAGCAAAGGTTTCCAGATCATTCAATTCTTCTATGGAAATTCATATGAATGTTTGGGGAGAAGATGTGGGACAACGATTCAAATATAAAAGCAACGAAGCATATTATACTTTCGTAGCCCTGAATCCAACCGGCAGACCACGACCGGTACCTGAAATATTTACTGAAACAGATGAAGAGAAAAAAATATTTGAAGGGGCTTTAAGAAGAAGGCAGCTCAGACTTATACTTGGTGGAAAAATGAAACCAATGGATGCAACAGAATTAAAGGCCTTATTTATTAGAGAATAATTTATTCACTACTTTCACTTTACCACTCACTATTGACTATTGACTACTCACTTCTCTTATCTCTTCTCATAAACCTCTTACTCTGTTCTATTGAATCCATCAGATGATCAAGGATATCCTGGGTAGAGGCTTCGTAATCGATCTTTAATGGTTCTTTAAAATGAACAGATAGCAAAACGCCCTTTTTCTTAAACTTTAATCCCTTTTTATTGAAGGCTCTCCAGAAGCCGGAGATGACCACCGGTATGACTATGGGTCGAGTTTGTTTTATGATTAGTGCAGTTCCTTTTCGTCCTGGTGCAAAAGGTTTTGTAGTGCCTTGTGGGAAAGTAATGACCCAATTATTTTCAAGTGCGCGTGTGATCTTTCTGGTATCAGATGGATCCAGACCTTTACGTGTCTCGGTGCCTCCTTCTTTCCAGGTACGCCGTACTGTGAGGCCTCCTGCCAGCAAAAATATGCGGCTGATCAAACTACCTTTCATCGTTTCTTCCGCTGCCACATAGTTTACGCGTGTGAAGGGATTCAATAAATAATAAGGTATACCCAGACGATCTTTCTTTCCCCATTTTATTGCACAGAAAATATGCAGGAACGTAATCACATCTGCGAAATAGGTCTGATGATTAGCGACGAATAAAACTTTTTTTGGAGGAAGATGGCGGAAATGTTCCGTGCCGCTAATCTCTATTTTATTTACAATGGCAATACCAGGGTAGGAAACCATTCCGACAAAAAAATAAACAAGCTTACGAACAGGATGAAAATTGCGCAATCGTTCAATCAAATTTTTCATGCTCCGAATTCTGAGGCCAATTTACAAAAATTCATGTTTCCTCACTCACTATTCACTATAGCCTACTCACTCATTCGCCTTCCAAACTCTCAGCAAATTCCCTCCCATCACTTTTTTTATTTGTTTCATGCTATACCCTCTTGTCTTTAAGGCAGCCAGTATCAATGGATAACTCGTTACATCATTTAAGCCTTGCGGAGAGGATTCAATTCCATCAAAATCTGAACCCAATCCCACAAAATCCACACCTACCAGGTTTTTAATATAATCGATATGATCTATAAGCAAAGAAAGTGGCGGACGGAGTTGAAGAACCTCATTAGGATACCTAAGAAATAAAAACGCTTCAACTTTATAGTCAGGAAGACCGGCCTTTGTAAGTGAATCTACCTGGCTCTTATGCTCTTCAAAAAATGATAATTTTTTTCTTTCATAGGTGCTGTCCAGAAATCCGGAATAAAAATTTATCTGGATCACGCCGCCGTTTTTTGCGATTGCACGTATCTGATCATCTTTCAAGTTTCGCTGATGATGGGAGAAAGCATACACTGAACTATGCGAAGCAATAACAGGTTTGGTACTGGTTGCTATAACATCCCAGAATGTTTGTTCACCAACATGACTTATATCCACCAACATCCCCAGCTCATTCATTTTACGTACCACCTGCTTTCCAAATTCACTGAGACCTTTATGCTGAATATCTTTTTTAAACCTTTCATCAAAAGCACTACTTGCCCAATCGGTGGAGTTATTCCAGGTAAGTGTCATATACCTTGCACCACGGTCGTATAAAGTTTTGAGTTTAGTTAGATCATTTTCGATCATATGTCCGCCTT
>JAYTXP010000240.1:0-3406 GCA_043742885.1 Chitinophagaceae bacterium
GTCATTTGCAGACCCGGCATCATAATCCAAAATATTTAAGTTCCGCCAAATTCGATCCGGCCTTACTGCATTTATCATCTGATGTAAGACAAGTAGTGCGGGAATCGGATGTACTGATCATTGCTGTGCCTTCGGCCTATGCGGCAGCTTCTCTGCAGGATACCAACGCAGATGACTGGAAAGGGAAAAAAATTATATCTGCCATCAAAGGCTTGCTACCCCAAAAAAATATCCTGCTCAATTATTATATGCAGGAGAACTTCAACGTATCGCTTGAAAATTATTTTGCAGTTCTCGGACCCTGTCATGCTGAAGAAGTGGCAGCGGAAAAACTTTCCTATCTCACATTTTCCGGAATTGATATTGAAACCGCATCGGTGATCGCTTCCCACTTCGGCAATTTTTATATCAATACTGTAGTAAACAATGATATACTTGGTGTGCAATACGCGGCGGTACTGAAAAATATTTACGCGCTGGGGGCAGGTATCGCACATGGATTAGATTATGGCGATAATTTTCTGAGTGTATATATTGCCAATGCCGCAGATGAAATGGCGGTTTTTCTTCGTGAATTCGGAGCAAGACATATCACTGTAGGTGAGCATGAAGGAGGGGAAGACCCCTATACCCATCGCAAAACGCCTAATTATGCGGCCTCTGTTTATCTTGGTGATCTGCTGGTAACCTGTTATTCGCTCTATAGCCGGAACCGAAGTTTTGGTAATATGATCGGCAAAGGATATTCTGTGAAAGCCGCACAACTTGAAATGAATATGGTGGCGGAAGGATTAAATGCTGCCCGCTGTATTGAGCATATCAATAAAAAAGTAATGGCCCCCATTCCTATTTCTGAAACTATTTACCGCATACTTTGGGAAAATGTGGATCCGGCTGAAGGATTCAAACAGATCGAGAAGGTATTGATCTGATCAGAGAAAAAGATCCGCCGCAATACCATCTGCCAGTAATCTTCCTTCCTTTGTAAGATGTAAATGATCACCGGTTTTTTTCATTAAACCATTGACGATAAATTTTTCTCCTATTCGCAGGATCCTTTCAATTTGTTCAGCCGGTATCAGGGAAATATCTATTCCCTCCATTGTGCGTATGGAAGTCATGATATATTCATTTAATTCCTGCGTGGCATTCAGGGTTTCAATTTCCTTTATTGTTTTCCCTTCAAGCGTTGAACGGATATACTGCACATTGTTTGAAATGTTCCAGGCTCGTTCCGTTCCGTTGTAGGAATGCGCGGCAGGACCAATTCCAAGGTATTTTTTTGCTTTTCCGGGAGCAGAACCCCAGTAAGATGAATTATGCCGGCTGCGAAATCCTGGTTTTGCAAAATTAGATATCTCATAATGCTCATAGCCTGCCATTTCCATCCATTTCATCAGTAACAGAAATTGCTGCGCCTGAATTTCAGGATCCACATTTACAGATCTGGATTCCCGGATCATTTTTGCAAGAGGTGTTTTTTCCTCTACGGTAAGCGCATAACAGGAAATATGCGGAATATCCAGTTCAAGAACGCTGCGAACATTCTCTTCCCATTTTTCATGCGTGAGGCCCGGACTACCATAGATCAGGTCGACGGTAATATTATCAAAATGCCAGGCAGCAAGTTTCAATCCCTCTATTGCCTGCTTTGAATTATGAGCACGATTCATCCAATCCAGGTCCTCCTGAAAAAAACTTTGAACACCAATACTTAATCGGTTGATGCCTTCCAATTTCCAACCCTTAAGCTTTTCTTCATCAATATCATCCGGATTTACTTCCAGGGTGACCTCTGCATTTTTCGCCAATTTATAATTCTGGCGAATAGAACTCAGCAAACGCTGCAATTCTTCTAAACTTAAAAGGGAAGGGGTGCCACCACCAAAATATATGGTCTCTATAGTTTCTCCGGAAAATTCTTCCTTTCTGGAATCTATTTCAAGGCGTATAGCTTCTACCATTTCTGATTTCTGAAGCAGGGAAGTGGCAAAATGAAAATTACAATAATGACAGGCCTGCCTGCAAAATGGAATATGTAAATAAATGCCTGCCAAAAAAACTGATTTATTTGAATAATTTAGCGAATTGAGAAAAATCCTTCTGCAAATATCGGTGCTATTCTTACTGGAACTGTCATTATCCGCACAGTCCTATCATCTTTCCTATCATTCAGTTGACAAGTCCACTGAATTTATTCAGCAATTATCACTTTCAACAGAATTTGCCAACCAATTTCTCTGCCGCGATTATCTGAATAAATTACCGGGGTTGCTCCAATCAAAAGGATATATCACTGCTTCTCTTGATTCGGTGCATTTGGATTCAGCACAGGGGCGAGTATCGCTTTTTGCAGGGCAACTATATACCTGGGCAAATCTGAATCTGTCATCAGTAGATCCTTCAATGCTAAGCAGCATTGGTTGGAGAGCTACCAATTTTGGCGGAAAACCAATTGATATGAGTTTGCTGAAAAAATGGGAGGACCGGATCATGGACCAGTTGGAGAATACCGGATACCCATTTGGAAAAATTTACCTCGATAGTATTGTAGTCGATCAGGATAAAATATCTGCCAGATTAAAAGTTGAAAAAGGAATTCTATACCTGGTCGACAGTATTCGTATTTATGGCAACGCGAAGATCTCGCATGATTTTCTGGAGCGATATCTCGAAATGCCCAGGGGCACGATCTATAGTAAGGATAAGCTGATAAAGGTGAACAGGAAACTGAAAGAACTAACTTATATAGAGGAAGAAAAGCCATTTGATCTTAGCATGCTGGCTTCAGGTTCTGTGCTAAATCTTTATCTGAAACAAAAGAAAAGCAGCCAGGTTAATTTTCTGATCGGGTTTCTTCCCAATAACGATCAGCTCTCAAATAAAAAATTATTACTCACCGGGGAGGCCAATATTCTTTTGCGAAATGCATTCAATGGAGGCGAGACGCTGGGATTGAACTGGCAGCAATTACAGGTAAAATCGCCGAGACTGAATATATTTTTTAATTATCCATATTTATTTCATTCACCATTGGGAGCAGATCTTCGTTTCGATATTCTTCGCAAAGACAGCAGTTATGTAAACATTGATCTGCAGGCGGGTGCTCAGTACTCACTAAATACAACGCAAACTGCGAAATTATTTATACAACAATTTTCTACTATTCTAAATGCAGCGGGAATAAATTCTGCCCAGGTGATCGCTGACAGAAAGCTTCCACTTATTGGAGATGTTAGTTCATTCAATATAGGGGTGGACTATCAATACAACAATACTGATTACCGATTAAACCCAAGAAAAGGAAATGATCTGCAACTCATCAGTAGTATTGGTAGCAAAAAGATCAGAAAGAATAGTGAGATCACTGATTTAAAAGATCCCAATGATCCCGGCTTTGATTTTG
>JAYTXP010000241.1:0-4988 GCA_043742885.1 Chitinophagaceae bacterium
ATTGAAGTATACGGCCACAGCGCCTGGCTATGCCGCATCTAATCTTTCCGGTACCGCCAATGCCTATGTAGGCACCGTATCTATTGGCAATGCCTCTACTACAGTGAATGTAACTGCCACCTTGCCATTGACACTTTTATCTTTCAATGGAGAATGGGTGAGTGACCGTGTCCAATTAAAATGGGTTACTACAAATGAGCAAAACACATTAAGAATAGAAATTGAAAGAAGCACAGGAAATGGTGAATATATCAAACTGGGAGAAAGAACGGCTGCAGGTTTTTCCACTACCGATATCTTATATGAATTCATGGATTATGCTCCTTCCTCTGATCTTAATAAATATCGTTTGAAAATGATCGATGCCGATGGCCGAATCAATTACAGTTCTATTATCGCTCTGAAAGGAAAAATTTCCAACACGACCATTTCTTCTGCATTCCCAAATCCATTCAAAGGATCCATAATGGTTAGCCTGGACCTCATGGCTGCCCAGACCACTCAATTACAGATACTAAACACTGCCGGAGAATTGGTGGCCTCAGAAACGGTAAAGCTGGTAAAGGGCCGGAACAATGTGCTGATGCAGCACCTTGATAAATTGCCCCATGGTATATACTCCCTTAGGGTAAAAACAGATGCAGGATATCTTGGTAGGATGATAATGAAATGATCTGAATTATTTATACTAAAAAAGTGAATGCCTGGCATTCACTTTTTTTTTGTGTGATCGAAAGCATTCAATTTGCTTTTCTCTACATATGAGTCTGACTCCAAAGAAGAAAAAGTGATATCAGCAATAGTATGAAAGGAAGAAAAGTTTTTATTATTATTCTATACATAGACTTAGATTTTATCATCCGCATCATGGTAAAGAATATTACACATTCCATGCCATTGATTTTATTTTTGTCCTGCCAGAGATAAAAAATAAAAGTGTGGAATATAATCCTCGATAAATCGGGCCCTGATTTTCAGGATCCTGTTGCAAGGTGCTGCAGGTTGGGAGGTAGCTGGGCTTTAATATCAGACACCAGAAATTCAGGAGGTAAGGAATATTTGTTGATCAACTCCTGATACTTGATTTTCAGCGTGCGTTTGAATTGACCCAGGTAACCTGGTATTCGAACTCTTTCTTCTTCTACGGGGATGGCCTCGATGAGGTCATTGCCGATGTACATCATTAATTGCATAGGATAGTGGATGAACATCAAAATAAATAAATTTATATTAGTTATACAACCCAAGAAGTACCTTATTTTGATTGGTATATTTACTAAACCGTTCGGGAAAACCACAACATTATTTATTCTTCATGGATTCTTTAACACATATAGTTCTTGGCGCTTCCATAGGGGAGGCCTTTGCTGGTAAAAAACTGGGTAAACGAGCCATGTTTCTGGGAGCAGTGGCCCAAAGTGTTCCCGATATTGATTTTATTTCTTCTTCATGGACCAGTACTGCTGAAAATCTTTTGTCTCATCGTGGCTTCACCCATTCCTTCCTGTTTATACTTTTAATTTCTCCAGTGCTTGGTCTGATCACTGAACGCTTGCACCGACCTCATAATTTATCAATTTTAAAATGGAGTCTTTTCTTTGGGGTGAACGCACTTATCCATATTCTTATAGATGGAATGAACTCTTATGGCACGGGTTGGTTCGAGCCTTTCAGTCATGCGAGAATATCATATAACTGGATATTTGTAGCAGATCCCTTTTTCACCATCTGGATGATCATTAGTTTCATCATGCTGCTTATTCTGCGAAAGAAAAGTATCCGTCGTGTCTTCTGGCTTCGGTTTGGAATCATCCTGAGTTCGGTTTACCTGATCTACTGTGTATTTAATAAATGGCAGACAGATAAAGTGGCAAGGCATTCACTAGCGTCAACGGGTATACACTATTCTAATTATTTTACCACACCCACGGCGCTGAACAACTGGCTATGGTATGTAGTGGCCGCTTCTGATTCGGGATATTATATTGGTTATCGTTCCGTCTTCGATCATAAAAAAAATATTGATTTTCATTTTTATCCCCGAAACGAAAAATGGCTGGAGCCTGTAAAAGATGAAGAAGACCTGCAGCGTCTGCTTAGATTTTCCCAAAATTATTATACGGTGGAAAAAGAGAATGGAAGCATTGTATTCAATGATCTTCGTTTTGGCCAGGTAAATGGCTGGGAAGACCTTAACGCACCATTCGTCTTTCATTATTTCCTTGGAAAAGAAGGCAGTAATAAATTCGTGATCCAGAAAGGCCGATTCAGTGGACTGAATTCACGGGTATTGGGGTCACTTATAAAACGGATAAAAGGAGAATAATCATTCTTCCCGTCTGAAATAAAAGGTAAACAGCTTCAGTATATTATTGATGAAGAGGTAACAGGCCTGTTGCCAAATCTTTCTCCAGAAACCTGTAGATGTTTTATAATTCTCTAAGGTGATCTTCCTGCATTTGCTTATTATGATCTGGTCCAGTTCTTTTTCTACCTGGCAGGCGAAATTTTTATCCCGGATATCGAGATTAAGTTCCAGGCTTGCATGAGCGCTGATATTATTTACATTGTAAGAACCAATGGTGGCCCATGTTCCATCATATACCGCAACTTTGGCGTGAAGAATGGTGGGTTGATATTCATAAATGTCAATCCCTTTTTTCAGCATCCAGTTATACAAATACCTCTCTGCGTTTTTGGAAACACTTATATCGGAAAGCCCGGCTAGTATCACTTCTACTTTCACTCCTCGTCTGACCGCCGCAGCCATCTGACGGCGATACAAGCTGCCCGGTAAAAAATAACTGCACATGATCGTGATGCGGGTTTCGGCCTGGCGAAACATACTCAGGTAACTATTAAAGATCTGGTTCTTTCTTTTCACCCAATCATTTCTTCTAACCCTTACTTCAGTTTGATCCAGCTCCTCAATTTTTCCGTAGAATTCTTCCAGAAGATCTTCGGGAATGAAAGGAAGTTTTTTTCTGTTTGCCCAGAGCTGTCTGCAGATCCTCAATAGGGCCAGTGAAGCTTCTCCTTCACAAAATACTGCCATATCCATCCAGGCAGGTTCGTTTGGCAGATCATTGTATTTGTCGCTAACGTTTCGGCCACTTACCAGGGAATATATTCCATCCACCACTACCACCTTGTGATGTAATCTTCTTCCAAAATAAAAATGACGGCTTCTTAAAAGAGGTTCAAACCTTTTTACGGCTATGCCCACGTCCTTCATTTCAGCAATGCTTTGGCGGCTCAAACCCTGGGAGGCATAAGCGTCAATATGAAGAAATACGCCCACTCCCCGCTGACTGGCTGCCTTCAGGGCTTCGATTATCAGTCTGCCTGTACTATCATCCAGAAAAATATAGAATTGAAGGTGAATAGTAGATTCACTTCGGTTGATCATATCGGTCAGCAGCTCGAAGTAAAGCTTACCGCCTTTAATTAGCCTCACTTTGTTACGAAGAGTATAACCGCTGCTATTTGGATATTTACCTGCTGACATGATTTGGGTAAAGGTTTGAAAATTTTTGGCCGCTAATTTGTCCAAACTTATACTTTTGTCCCTCAATACTTAATCGTTTTTTGCTACCATGACAAATTCCTATCACGACCTGGTCAAACAAACATTCAATTTTCCACAGGAAGGTATCGAAGTGGAAGATGGAAATCTTTACTTTAACGGGCTGGATCTGCGGGCCCTGATCGCTAAATATGGTACTCCCCTGAAGCTGACCTATCTGCCTAAAATCGGCAGTCAGATCAAAAAGGCCAAGACCATGTTTGCGAACGCTTTTAAAAGGCATAAATATGAAGGCAAATATTTTTATTGTTATTGTACCAAAAGCTCTCATTTCAGTTTCATAGTTGAAGAAGCGTTGAAACAGGACATCCATCTCGAAACTTCTTACGCCTATGATATTGAAATTATTAAAAAATTATACGCCAAAAAGAAGATCACCAAAGAAACCTATATCATTTGCAATGGGTTCAAACAAAAAGGGTATACCCGGCGAATCGCAAATCTTATTAACACCGGATTTCAGAATGTGATTCCTGTGCTTGATAATAAGGAAGAACTAAAAGCCTACGCGCAATCGGTAAAAGTGCCATTCAAATTGGGTATACGGGTGGCCGCGGAAGAAGAACCTAATTTTCCGTTCTATACTTCAAGGCTCGGTATCAGGGCAAAAGATGTGCTGGAATTTTATGTAGACCGAATTGAGGGTTATGAAAGTAAGTTCCAATTAAAAATGTTGCACATTTTCCTCAACAAAGGCATTAAAGATGATATTTATTACTGGAGTGAATTGAATAAAGTTATCAACCTTTACTGCCAGTTAAAGAAGATCTGTCCGGAACTGGATTCTATAAATATTGGAGGTGGATTTCCAATTAAGCATTCCCTGGGTTTTGAATATGATTATCAGTTCATGATCAATGAGATCACCCGAAATATAAAGACCGCCTGCAAAAAAGCAAAAGTACCCATGCCTAATATCTTCACGGAATTTGGTTCCTACACGGTAGGAGAGAGCATGGCACATATATTCAGCGTGATCATGGATAAGGTTCAGAATGACCGTGAACGCTGGTATATGATCGATTCATCTTTTATTACCACCTTGCCTGATACCTGGGGAATAGGAGAAAAATTTCTCATGCTGCCCATCAATAAATGGGATCACGATTATCAGCGGGTGGTATTAGGAGGCATCACCTGCGACAGTCATGACTATTACGATTCTGAAGAACATATCAACGAGGTGTTTCTGCCAAAAACAAATGGTGATAATGAACCTTTATATGTTGGGTTCTTTCATACAGGAGCTTATCAGGATCAGATTAGCGGATACGGAGGGATCAAGCATTGCCTGATTCCTTCGCCCCAGCACATTATTGTCGGGCATGACCGAAACGGAAAACTGGTAGATTGGGTTTATGCCAAACAACAAACCGCGCAGAGTATGCTGAAGATATTGGGA
>JAYTXP010000242.1:0-20979 GCA_043742885.1 Chitinophagaceae bacterium
CCAACAGGAAACGGCGGAACGCTGGCAGGGTATGGCAACTGGAGAGCAATTGAATTATTAGTTGAGGCCGATGGATTCTCTCCCTTGGAAGCTATAAAAATTGCGACTCAAAATGGTTCTATTGCATTGGGTTTTGAAAAATCAATTGGTACCATTGAAACAGGTAAAGCGGCAGATCTCTTAATAATAGACGGGGATCCTTCCAAAAATATCGCTGATATACGTAAGGTGGTTTTTGTTTTTAAGAATGGAGTTGGATATAACTCAAAGAGATTATTTGAATCAGTGAAGGGAAAGGTTGGATTTAATTGAAGGTTCTAAAAAGTGAAATTTCCCCTTTAGTATTTTCTACTAATAGTGGCCGACCACCTGCAAAATTCAATTTTTGGATCACCCTGACTGAAATTAAGTTTGGCTTTTCTATTATTTCAGAAAAGTCATAACAAAGTGAGGTATCCAGGTAATTTGCTGTTCATTCTTTCGATTAGCTATGTCTTATTTGCCATCATTCTTTGGCATAGTAAGGTAAGGCAGGGACTTCGTTTGTTTGACGACAAGGGCCCTGTTTCTAATCGCAGGATGCTTATTCTGTTGCATATAAGCGGGATCATCCTATTTTCAATTCCTTTGTTTTTGGGTTCGGCTTCATCCATTGAGTTATTTGGTAATTCCGCAATCGGAGGGCCCTCTGCCTGGGTATCCCCGTCTTTTTTTGTGCTTGTACTGCTTTTATCTCCACGCATAGCGAAAGGGAAATTCGATAAACTGTCTGGAAATGAATTTACTAAAAAGATTCCCGGTATTATTTATATCATTTTCTATTTTATTCTTCGCATTTTATTTATTTCTGTTTACGAAATCTGGTTCAGAGGTTTCTTGCTTAATGCCTCCATTCTTGTTTTAGGTCCTGTACTTGCTATTCTACTGAATACCATTCTTTATATGCTCCTGCATATTGTAAATGGGAAAAATGAAGTAATCGCCTGTATCCCCTTTGGGATCTTGCTTTGTTGTTTATGTATATGCCAGAGGGCTGTATGGCCGGCCATCCTTATTCATTTGGCATTGACTATTCCTTTTGAGATGTATTTTTTAAAAAATATCAAAACAATTAATCAGAATACACATGAAGATATTAATAACCGGAGCTTCGGGCTATCTCGGTAATCAATTAGCAAATAAACTTGCCGGATCAGGTAATAAGGTTCATGCTTTGGTGCGTTCAGACTCTTCGAAGAAATTTCTGCAGCATCAGAATATAACTATATTCCACGGGGATATTTTAGATAAGGCGAGTCTGCGGGTGGCAATGGATGGATGCCAACTAGTGTATCATACGGCAGCCAGAGTAGGAGCTTGGGCAAAAGATGCACATATTTTTTATGAAGTTAATGTGGAAGGAACCCGGAATGTTTTGGATGTTGCATTAACATCCGGGATTGAGAAAATGGTATTTACCAGTACAGCAGGAGTTATTGGGCCTACTGTAAAGAATCCTCTGGAAGAAAACGATCCCCGTCTGGTTGAGTTTGTTATTGACTATGATCTCTCAAAAAATATAGCGGAGGAGCTTGTTTTCAATTATGCAAAACAAGGAATGAATATTGTAATTGTGTCGCCTTCAAAAGTGTATGGTCCGGGTAATGTATCGCATTCACTTACTGCCAATGCTATTATTGATTCTTTTCTGAAAAAGAAAATCACATTTATTCCTTCACCGGGGAACAACCAGGTTTGTTTTGCTTTTTCAGAGGATATAGTGAACGGCCATTTGCTTGCCATGGATAAAGGCCGTAGCGGTGAGAAGTATATTCTGGGAGGGATCAACATTTCCTATTTCGAATTTTTTGACCGGATCAGAACCCTTGCAAAATCCAGGGCGCATATTATCAAACTTTCAAAGGGAATCATAAAAACATGGGCCTCGATGCAGGAACTGGGCTACAAGGTTTTGGGTATTCCTGTCCGGTTTCCGGTTAAGTCGGTAGATCATGTTTTCAGCAACTATGCCTTCTCAAGCAGGAAAGCCATAACGGAACTCGGCTATAGTATTACTCCGCTTGATGATGCATTAGAGGTTACCATTAAATTTTTAAAAACAAAAAGACATGCCTGAACAATTTTATACCTTGATTACCGGGGCAAGTGAGGGATTGGGCAGAGCGCTGGCAATAGATTGCGCTCAGCGGAAACTGAATCTTATCCTGGTAGCATTACCTGGCTCAGGGTTACAAGAACTTGCTGCATTTATAAACCGAAATTATGCCGTTCATGTTAGAATTTTTGAAAAGGACCTATGTGAAGAAAATAGGTGCGAGGAACTATTCAGGGAAGTAAGGGACCTGGGTCTTCATGTTAATATGCTGTTCAACAACGCTGGTTCGGGCAGCACAGGAACCTTTGCAGCGGGAAATATTCGCATGTTTGAACGCCAGGTTAAACTGAATGTACTGGCAACCACAATGATTACTCACCTGTTCACGGATATGCTTAAAAAAAACAGCCCTTCCTATATTTTAAATGTAGGAAGTCTTGCTTCCTATTTCCCTTTACCAAAGAAACAGGTATACGGAGCCACAAAATCCTATATCTACTATTTCACTAAATGCCTATGCAAAGAATTTAAAAGGGACAAGGTTTATGTCAGTGTTTTATGTCCGGGTCCTATGTACACGAATACCAGTGTTCGCTCTGTTATCGAAAATGGCAATTGGTTTATCAGGAATTGCAGTTTTTATCCTGAAGAGGTGGCTTCAATTGCAATTGATGGGTTGTTCAGGAAGAAGAAGGTTATGGTACCGGGGAAGCTGAATAAATGCTATATACTTCTGTATTCATTATTGCCCGAATTTATAAAGACGTTCATTACAAACAGGTCGATGAAAAAACTATATTCTACTCCTTGTCAAAAAATAATGTTATACAATTCATTAGCAATAAATTCAGCGAAGCAGGAAACCGGGAATTATTAAAAATCTAATAACGTTTAAAGTATGCTTGCATTCAATATTATAGGGATAAGTTTAATGCTTACCATTTTTGCCATTGAAATTGCCCTGGTCATTATACATAGACCAGGGAAGGAAATGATAAAAGACATAAAAGCAAACTTCCTGCTGGGTATTTTTTATTTGCTAACCGGATTATTAATGAAAGGACTGGCTTATGGAGTTTATTCCATTTTCTATTATTACGCTATTTTTAAACCGGTACCTTCTATCTGGTTATGGCTTTTTGCATTTCTAGGTTGTGAATTCTGCCATTATTACTATCATTGGCTAGGGCATAGAACAAGAATATTCTGGGCATCCCATGTCACCCATCACTCTTCCGAATATTTTAATATTTCAACCGGGTTTCGAAATAATTTTTTGCATGTGTTTTACCGCTTCCTGTTTTGGTCGCCACTTTGCTTATTAGGGATAAGGCCTGAAATGGTTTTGTTTTTTGAATCAATAACAGCTATAATAAATTTTATAGTTCATACTGAAAAAATCGGCAAGCTTGGAATATTGGACAGGATTTTTAATACCCCATCCAACCATCGGGTACACCATGGTATAAATCCACAGTATATTGATAAAAACATGGGTGGAATCACGCTAATATATGATCACCTGTTTGGAACCTATGCCAGGGAAGCAGAGCCCGCCATTTATGGCATCACTCATAATATTCATACCACTGATCCCTATAAAATCATCTTGCACGAATACCTAAGGCTTAAAAATGAATTGCCTAAGATGAAAGGCGTTACTGCAAAGCTCCGGTTTTTATTTTCTCCTCCTGATTAAATTCTATTGGTCGATTTATGACTAGCCTGGCCTCGGGTTTGAATATTTATTATGGAGCAAGAGAATACCTGTTTAACTTTATTAAAATATCTTGATAGTAAAGTCAGGGGGATCAGGTAGTGCCAGGTTTAATTCAAACACCTCATATTTAGCTCTACTCCTGAAAAAAAAATTTAAAGAATACTTACTGGAATGGTTAATTATATTTATTGCCGGTAATATGGGGTTTTTGCCGAAACGATCCGGGATCGTATTACAGAGAGGGCCCGGGCCAAAGAATATGCCTCTACTATAGATATCATTTTTAGTCAAGTGATGAAAGCACGGTAGAATAGTGTTCCATTGTAATATTAATGATTTAAATATCGCCAACATGTTTAATAAATTCAGAGTCTCCCTGGTTCTGCTGTTAATTTCCTTTACTGGCAAAAGCCAAACATCTATCAGCGACTCTGCGAAATCGACTTTGGAATTGAGTCAACGCAACATGTTTGAATCTTTTGCAATTGGCGACTCAGTGAAATTTAATCAGCTGACAGGGGCCGGCTATATTACTATTATTGCTATGTTGGTTTAATTTGGTGTTATTTCACTGGTCAGACGGATGTTAAGAAATAGAAAAAAATAGAAACTATGCGAATTATTTTTCTAATTATGGCGATGAGTTTTGTAATGTCTGATCTATCAGGGCAGATCGAGAAACCCAACTATAAGAATATGGCGGATAAATTTGAGAATTTCTATAACGACGGAAGATCGGATAGTATTTTTACCCTTTTTTCAATTGAAATGCAGAAGGCCCTTCCGTTGGAGAAAACCAGAGAATTTTTAAGTTCATTAAATTCAGAAGTTGGCAAAATAATCAGGAGGCAATTCGTAAAATATCAAATCAGTTATGCTTCCTACAAAACAAATTTTGAAAGGGGCTTGCTTACACTTAATATTTCAGTTGACAATAAGTCAAAGATAAACGGATTGTTTCTTAAGCCCTATGTGAAGGATAATTTGCCACTTCCTGCAAGGAATACAACTAAACTCCAATTACCATTTAAAGACGAATGGACTGTTTTTTGGGGCGGCGATACAAAAGAATTAAACTATCATGTGGAAAGCCAGGCACAAAAAAATGCCTTTGATATGATGATCATGGATAATAGGGGGAGTACCCATCGGTCTGATGGGCAAACCAATCAAGACTATTATGCTTTTGGAAAAGAAATACTGGCTCCATGTGAAGGAGAAATTGTGTTGGTAGTTGATGGGGTGAAGGATAATAAGCCAGGCGAAATGAATTCCTTCAATGCAGGAGGGAACATGATCATATTAAAAACTGCTCAAAATGAATTCCTGGTTTTTTGCCATTTCCAGCATCAGTCTTTACTAGTTAAAGAAGGGCAGAAAATTAAACAAGGTCAGTTATTAGGACTTTGTGGTAACTCCGGGCATTCATCCGAGCCGCACCTGCATTTCCATATGCAAAATGTGGAGGATATGAATAGGGCAACAGGTATGAAATGTTATTTTGATAAACTACAGGTTAACGGGAAAATGAAAGCAGATTATTCTCCTATTAAAGGCGACAAAATAAAAGTGGAGTAAAATTGAATTTCTTGTCCTTTTAATTTATTTCAACCTATGCGAAGAATATTAATATCAGCCCTTTTATTTGTTTCTTCTGCATTTGTTTTTGCAAAACCTGCCAAACCTAGCTTGAAAATGGCTAGGCTACTTTGAAAAAAATGACGCAACAATCAAAAGACTATGATATTAAAAAATGCGTTTATCATCGTTATTAGTTTATTCATTGCACAATTAAGTCAGGCACAGAATAAAAAAGCTAAGTTGTCGGCGATAATGAAGACTTATCATGACTATAATATGTTTGATGGGACGGTATTGGTAGCAAAAGGAGGAAAGATCATTTATGAGGAAGCATTCGGGATGGCTAACCGGGAATGGAATATCCCTAATAAAACAGATACCCGTTTTATGATAGGGTCTGTATCTAAACCCTTGACCGCGGCATTGGTTTTAATACAGGTACAGAAGGGGCTTCTGGATCTGAATGGATCTCTAGACCATTATTTGCCAGAATTTAAAAACAAACCGGCAGCTAGGGTGACCATTAAACAATTACTTTCCCATACCTCGGGCATTCCTAATTATGATATTATCAAAGATTTTTTCCCGCGAATTAGCCGTCAGTATTATTCCCGGGAGGACTATTTAAAAGTATTTATTGATTCCTCCCTGGCTTTTACACCCGGCTCCCAATATGCTTACAGTAGCTGGGGCTATTTTACTCTGGGTTATTTAATGGAAAAGGTGACCGGTAAAGCATACGACCAATTAATGGCGGATGACATTTTCAAAAAACTAGGGATGAATAACTCTGGATCCTATTATCATACACAGATCGTTCCTAACAGAGCAACTGGTTACGATTATAGCTTTGGTGGCTTCACTTCTTCCGACTTCAGGGATCAGTCAAATACAATGGGTACAGGAGATATTTATTCTACTGTTGCAGATCTTTTCAAGTTCCATTTGGCATTGTCAAATTATAGGCTGTTCAATAAGGAACTAACAAAGGAAATGTTTACTCCTGGCATTGCGCCAGCCAATTATGGATATGGTTGGTTCAATAAGCAATTCAAGTATACAAGCACTGATAGTGTGGCCTCTAATTTTCACCTGGGGATGACCGAAGGATTTATTTCATTTATTCGGAGAATTCCTTCTTCGAATTGTTTAATAGTTATTCTTTGCAACAGCTCACCTACTGATTTTTTTGGCATAACAAATAACCTGGCAAAGGTGCTCTATGATAAACCCGTTGTATTAAAACAGCCTGTCCAGAAAAAAATGGAAACATATATTAAAAACCTGGGGGCTGAAAAGGCAGTTGAAGAGTATAAAAAAATGAAAGCAGATACTGCTCATTTCTATATCGACTGGATATCCATGGATTTTATTGCTCAGCAATTGTTAACGCTGAAACGATTAGATGACGCAAGAATAATTGCTGAAAGCAATGTCAGGGAATTTCCAGATAAAGATCTGATCATGGCTACAATGGGGAATATTTATATGGCATTAAATAGAAAGCAGGATGCTAAGAAGGCTTATCAAAGGGCTTTGGAGATTTCTCCTTTTTATGAGGAAGCTAAAAACAAGCTGAAGGAAATAGCTGCTAGTCACTAGCTTATTTTTAAGCTTCTAACCACAAGCTGCAAGCTTCTAGCTAAATGGTTTCGATGGGTTGCATTTTATTCAACATGAAGAATCACGCTTTACATTCCTTCAGTCTCCGGTTGTTCCGGAGGCGGTACATTCTTAAAGGCCTTATTGACAAGGAATACACCAGCCAGTGTAATTAATCCGCCAACTATTATAAAACTGGTAACTCTCTCATTAAATAATAGCCATCCGCAGAATACCGCTACCACGGGATTGATATAAGCGTATATAGAAGCTTGTTCTATTGGAAGATTTTGCAGTACATAGATATAACAGATAAAAGCGATAACGGATCCGAAAATAACGAGGTAAGAAATAGCGGTCCATGATTGCCACGGAATTTCACTTAAAGGAATCGCTTTTCCTGCCAGTACAACTCCTCCTGTAGTAACAATCCCGGATATAAACATTTGTAGTCCGAGGCTGAAATAAGGATTGAAATTGGCCGCCTGCGTTTTTGTATATAGCGTACCCAATGCCCAGGTCCAGGTAGCAATAAGAGAGATTACGATTCCGAATGTAAAATCAGGATTGGCAAAATCATGCATATGCTCAAAAAAGATCACGCAAACGCCTGTGAATCCTAATAACAAACCAATGATGGCTTTACGTGGTATTTTATTTCCTACACTGAATAAACCGATCACTACCAGCCAGAGTGGAAAGATAGCGCCCATGATTGAACCAAGTCCTGCAGATACATATTTTACTCCCCAGGTACTAAGTCCATTGCTCAATACAAAATTCAGCAGACAAAGTATTAGCACTGAGTTCCATTCCTTTCCTCTGGGCAATGACATCTTTTTATAAAAAAGAAAAAAACTGACATAGAGTGTTCCTCCGAATAACTGTCGCATGCCCGCCATTTGAAGAGCAGGCATATGGGTCACTCCTTTTTTTGAAGCCAGCCAGGTAGTGCCCCATAAAAAACAAACAAGAGCCAATGCAAAGAAAGCTTTTGCCCTTGTTCCTTTTTTATGAATACTGAGCGGATTGAATATGGAAAGTTTTTTCAACGATTCCGCTGAACCTTGTAAGATGATCTTATGAAAGTCGAATATCTTCATCAGTGCTTGAAATGACGCGTGCCGGTAATGACCAAGGACAGCGCATTGTTTTTACAATATTCAATAGAGTCATTATCTCTGATCGATCCGCCTGGCTGAATGAAGGAAGTAATTCCTGCTTCATGCCCCATTTTTACGCAATCATCAAAAGGAAAGAAAGCATCACTTGCCATTACGGCTCCTTTCAAATCAAAATTAAACTGCTTTGCTTTTTCTACAGCCTGCCTCAATGAATCGATACGACTGGTTTGTCCGCAGCCCTTTCCAATTAACTGCCTGTTCTTCACCAGGGCTATGGCATTTGATTTAAGATGCTTACAGATGATATTGGCAAATGCCAGATCCTGCTTTTCATTTTCACTACAATCTCTTCCTCCGGATTCTTTCCATTCTTTATAATTACCCTCATCAGTTTGCTGTACGAGTACACCATTGAGTACAGAACGGAATTGTTCTGTATTATAAGCTTGTTGTTTTAGTTGGAGAAGAATACGATTCTTTTTGGAGCGAAGAATTTTCAACGCATCCTCATCAAAGGAAGATGCGATCAGTACTTCAAAGAATATTTCATTGATCGCATTCGCAGTGGCTGCATCAATGTTGCCATTACAAACCAGTACACCACCGAAGGCGCTTTCAGTATCGCCGGCCAGCGCCATATCCCAGGCCGCCTTAACTGTTTCTCTTTGAGCCGCTCCGCAAACATTGGTATGTTTTATAATAGCGAAGCTGGTAGTTTCCAATTCGCGGATGAGTTGAACTGCCGCATCCACATCTACCAGATTATTATAAGAAAGTTGTTTGCCATTCAGTTGATCAAATAATACGCTGAGCTTGCCATAAAAACGGGCCGACTGATGCGGATTCTCTCCATATCGCATTGGCATAGGAGAAGGATAGGAGGATAGAAAATATTCAGTTCCAGCTGAATCAAAATAACGGGCAATGGCCACATCATAATGAGCCACGATCTGAAATGCTTTTGCTGCAAATGCTTTCCTCTGCTCAAGACTAGTGCTTCCGTTTTGTTCACGCAGAATGTTTTCCAGCAGGGCATAATCTTTTTTTGCTGCCACCACCATCACATCACGGAAATTCTTTCCAGCTCCGCGAATCAAGGAAGGACCGCCAATATCAATTTTTTCAATTATCGATTTTTCCTCATTTGTGGAAGCCAGGGTTTCTTCAAAAGGATAGAGGTCAACGATCACCAGGTCGATCTCCGGGATCTTATACTGCTCCATTTCTTTCAAATGGGTTTCATCATCTCTTTTTCCAAGTATCCCGCCAAAAACAGAAGGGTGAAGCGTTTTTACACGGCCCCCTAAAATAGAAGGATAGTTAGTAAGATTCTCTACAGGTATAACTTTAATACCTAAACCTTCGATAAATGCCTGCGTTCCACCGGTTGAATAAATGGTAATGCCCTGCTGATCCAGTAGTTGAACAATAGTTTCAAGGCCATCTTTATAAAAAACAGAAATAAGTGCCGACTGTATCTTCTTGAACATGTTAAGTGGTAATTGGAGGTGGGTAAGAAGCGGCAAAGTTAGGCCCTGAGGATGGCATGACAAAAGTCATTCATAGTTCCTTCAGAAAGGCACCTTGTTTCTTTACTACATGAAGGTTTATTTGCAAAGAATCGCAGATCCGTTCGATTATTTTTGCGGTATATAGCGATACAGTTCCATCCAAAACAACCTGGGTGAAAGGGTGGCGAATTTGAAGACTGTCGTTAATAAATAATTGGGCCCTGCCATGAAGGATCAGCAGGTCGGGCATAGTCTGGTTTGTAATTTGAAAAGACTCTGTCATCAGGATCTTTCTTCCATGGATCATAAATGCATTGCCTTTAATTGCCTTCAGCCCAAGTATCCTGAAAAAAGTGCGGGAGCGGTTCAGACTGGTTTTAAATTCAACCGGGTCCTCAAAAAACGACCAGGCTCTTCGTCCGTCATGATATTCTACCTGTGAATGGCCTTTTAAATTATATACGATGATCCTTTGCTGATGCAGGGCATTATAAAAATGAAAACTTCGAATGCCAATAAAAAGAAGAAGCGATGCATATCCAAGCCATAGCCATTTATTATTTCTGGAAAACAAAAACAAGCTGATGAAGAAAATAAATAAATAGATCGCTAACAATTGCCAGCTGTTGATCTGTATATCTTTTATACTTGAAAAAGGTAGCTGACCGATCTTTTCTATCCAGCCATTCATGATCCCGATTAGAAATGAGATAAATTTTCCTGTCAGGCCCGCCAGAAATGGAATTCCCGAAACAAATAATAGTATGATCTCAGCAATAAGAATGATCCCTGATAATGGGACCGCCAGCAGGTTACTGAATAAGAAATAAACCGGGACCTGATGAAAATGATAGATCGAAATGGGAAATGTGAGAATTTGCGCTGCCAGTGTAATGGATACCAGATCATAAATAAAGGTGAGCATCCGATTTTCGGTTTTAAGGCAATCTCGGATGGGCCGGTTAAAGATCAAAATACTGCTGATGGCTGCAAAGGATAATTGAAAGCCCGGATCCCATAAATAATAAGGATCCCAGCATAGCAACAGGAAGGCGGAGCCTGCAAGGGAATTATAAGTGGAAGATTTTCTTTGAAGTCCTTCTGAGAGCAAAATAAAACTGAAACTAATGGTGGCTCTTAAAATAGAAGGCTGCGCTCCGCAGAGTAAACTAAAGACCCAAAGAATAATTAATAAAAAAAAGATCCTTATCCATTTTATTTTTCCCTGTTCTGGAAACGCTTTGAATAACCACATGAGTAATCCATAGATAAGGGCCAGATGCATTCCCGAAATGGCAATAATATGCACCGTGCCTGTATTCGCATAAGCCGTGGAGAGATCCTTATCCAGATCTGCACGATACCCTATCAACAAGGCTTCAGCCAAACCGGCTTCTTTTTTCCCCGGTATCCATTTCTTTAACCGGTTCCGAATAAAAAACTGACTCCTCCCCAGCAGTTTATTCGATCGGGATAGAGGTTCAAAACCTTGTATTAGTAAATCCTTTTTTTCAAGATAGATACTACCCGAAATACCCTGAAGCTGGCAATATTCTTTAAAATCAAATTCCCCGGGGTTGCCGCTATTTCGAATAGGGTCAATGGGTTTATTTATGCAAAGCAGACTTCCTTCAACAGGAAGCTCATTTTCTTTTTTAAAATAAATCAATATTTTTCCTTCAATACCCTTTTGATTTCCCTGCTGCCAGGCAGAGACCAATGCTGCCATGGTTTGAAATGAATTTGTTTTCTCTACCGGAGCATCCAGTATTCGCAAGAGCAGTGTATCATTTGGTTGAAGGATCTTTCCATACCAGTGAGTATGGCGAACCGGATCGCGCCAGAAACAAAGCAAGGCTCCAAGCATCAGGAAGAGAAGCTGCATGCCCGCTCCTGAGCACCATGATAAATGATAGCTTCGATAATATCCAGCCATCCGGTAAGAGAAAATGAGAAGGAGCCCTAATATGAACAGTAAATAATACGACCAGAATGGCAGCCAGCCTTCCCGCTCTAAAAAAATGCCTGTTATAAATGCAGGCAATACCCTGAAAAAAGGCGCTTTTTTCCACCACATGACCCTGTTCACATTGAAATATGAAGTTATGTTTAAGTATGAGCAGAGTCAATACCACTTTAAGGTAGTAATGCGAAATAATCATTACTATTGTTGCATGATGAAAGCCATAATTTTTTCCCTGTTTGTACTTACCATATCTGTAAGCGCAGGATCGCAGGATCTCAGCAGTTATAAGCAAACAAAACTTTCCAATGGATGGAGCCTGAGCCCGGTAGGAAAAAGTATTCCGTTGGGTGATCTGCCCTTGAATATGGTGGTCAGTCCTTCTGGTAAAACCATGGCTATTACCAACAATGGTTATGGAGTACATTCCATTGAATTATTCGATATTGGCAGTGGAAGGATCATTGATTCACTGGTAGTGCCAAAAGCCTGGTTTGGACTAAAGTTCAGCAGTGATGGTAAATGGCTTTATGCCAGCGGTGGAAATGATAACTGGATATTGAAATTTTCCATCAGCAATAATAAAATGACACTGGCCGATAGTATTTCACTGGGTAAAAAATGGCCGGAGAAAATCTGGCCCGGTGGTATTGAGATCAATGAAGCAAAAGGTATTCTTTATACAGTGACCAAAGAGAACAGCTCTTTATATGTAGTGGATCTGAAAACTAAAAAAGTAAAATGGAGATATCAATTGGAAGGGGATGGTTATACTTGTTTACTGAGCCCCGATAAGAAGCGCCTCTATATTTCATGCTGGGGATGTGATAAAGTATTATTATTTGATACAGAAAAGGAGAAATTTATGGGTGAGATCAGGGTGGGAGATAATCCAAATGAGATCATTCAAACAAAGAACGGACGTTATCTTTTTGTAGCCAATGCCAATGATAATTCCGTGAATGTAATAGATACTCGCAGCCTGCGGGTGATTGAAACTTTGAATACGGCATTGTATCCTGATGCCCCAAGCGGCTCTACTGCCAATGCACTTGCCATAAGTGCTGATGAAAAATCTCTTTATGTGGCCAATGCCGATAATAATTGCCTGGCTGTTTTTGATATCAGCCGCCCTGGTTATAGTTTGAGTAAGGGTTTTATTCCAACAGGATGGTATCCTACCAGCGTGAAAGTTATTGGGACAACTATTTATGTGGCAAATGGAAAGGGATTTACTTCAATGGCTAATCCTTACGGTCCAGATCCTACAAAGAAAAGAGAAGAAGTAAATTTTCAGTTCCAGGTAGGGGATAAGAAAATATTGGGTGTTCAGCATATTGGCGGATTATTTACCGGCAACCTGAGTGTGATCTCTGTTCCTGATGCAAAGAAGATGGCCGTTTATTCACAACTGGTATATAGAAATACGCCTTATAATAAAAAACTGGAGAGCGTTGGAAATGGAGAAGCGGGAAATCCTATTCCAACAATAGTGGGTGCAACTTCTCCGATCAAGTATGTTTTTTATGTGATCAAAGAAAACCGCACGTATGATCAGGTATTAGGGGATATGAAAGAAGGAAATGGCGATCCATCACTTACACTTTTTGGTGAATCAGTGACTCCAAATCTTCATAAACTCGCAAGGCAATTTGTATTGCTGGATAATTTTTATTGTGATGGAGAAGTAAGTGCCGATGGACATAACTGGACCATGGGTGCCTATGCAGATGATTATCTCGAAAAAACATGGCCTACTCGTTATGGTGGTAAAGGTGGATCTTATGCTGCCGAGGGTGGCCGTGAGATTGCGAATAATAAAGGAGGATTTATCTGGGATCAGTGCAATAGAAATAAAGTGACCTTCCGCACCTATGGCGAATTCGCTGATGAAGGCAAGGCGAATATTCCGATACTGAACGGACATTATTGTAAAAATTTTCGTGGTTTTGATCTGGATGTAATGGATACGCTCCGTTTTCGCCATTGGAAAAATGATTTTGATAGCCTGCTGGCTAAAGGAGAGGTACCACAGTTCAATTCAGTTCGATTTGGTAATGACCATACTGAAGGATTAAGAAAAGGAAGGCCAAGTCCTTATGCGCATGTAGCCGATAATGATCTGGCCGTGGGAATGTTTATTGAATATTTGAGCAAGTCGCCTATCTGGAATGAGACTGCCATTTTTATTCTGGAGGATGATGCACAGAACGGCGCTGATCATGTGGATGCTCATCGCACGACCGCTTATTTGGCCGGAGGATTTGTAAAAAGAGGATTTGTAGATCATACTATGTATTCCACGTCCTCCATGCTTCGTACTATAGAACTAATATTGGGCATGCCTCCAATGACGCAATTTGATGCGGCAGCAGAACCACTATGGCGTTGCTTTCAGCAGCAGCCAAATGCAGAAGGATTTACTTCGCTTCCTGCAGGCATTGATCTGAAACAAAAAAATACCGCCATGAATGAATGGCAAAAAAGATCAGAGCTATTCAATTTCGCAAAGGAAGATGCGATACCTGATATGGAATTTAACCTGGTACTTTGGCATGGATTAAAAGGGGATCTGCCTTATCCTGCTCCAAGACGAGCGGCATTTGTAAAAGTGAATGATAAAATAGACGAAGATTAATTTATACAGTCTCCAATTCCTGTCTGACTTTTCTTTCAACGTACTGACGATAAGAAATTCGCTGTATGCGACTGATGAGCCATCCTTCAAAATTAAAAATGTTGAAGGTCTGCTGCTGTACAGCATCATCCCTGTGTGCTGCTAATATTTCTAAAGATGTTTTGTATTCCATTAATTTTTCTTTTATATCGGGCATATAGAAACTGCGATGCAGGCATTGAACCAGGGTGGATTCAAAAATATGTTTGTTCTTGTGTTTATAGAACCAGGCATAGGTAGCGCGGTACTGTGCATCAAATAATTTACTGTTATTCATACTGTAAGTTACTAGTAGTAAAAGTATATTTGTAGTTGCGGCAAGGTCCTTCCGGGTACCCACACGGCAAAGCTGGGTAGCTTTTTTTAAATGAGTTAGCGATTCAGAATACTGATCCAATACAAAGCAGCCAATTCCAAGTGAAACATGGATGGTTAGATTCAGATCATCATTTAGTACCGGTTCCCATTTGGAAATACCATCCTTCATAGTTTCCATCAGCTTCTCCACTTTTTTATAATGAGCCGTTTTATTAAAGATCTTATTCAGGGCAAGAAATTTCACTACTTCAAAATTTGCCCGCTGGCTTTGCTCAACGATCAGGTTATTCAGTTTATCATTAAATATCTCTTCCACTTTTACATACTCGTGTTGAATAATCCCAGCATAGTTGATCATATAAAGCAACTCAATATAGAACTCGCCTTCTTCTGTGAGGAAATGATAATTTTTCTTCCAGTCTTTCCAGCATTCCAGAAATATGGCCAGGGCCTCCGCAGTATGATTCAGTAAATAAAGAAGGGTACCCTTGTTCATCCTATAATAGTGTCTGAACCAAAAGGAGTTTCCGTAGCGTGCTTCCCCTATCTCATTAATGAAGCTCAGCATTTCCGTGATCCTTTTTTTCATTCCTTCATCAAAATCAAAATGCGCGCTTCTTTTTAACAGAAGGGTTTCTGAATACATATCCCGAAGGGTCATCAGAATGGAATATTCCTCATAAGAGATCAGTCGTTTTTGAAAGATATGATGCATGTCATCATAACGTGTTTGCAGATTACTGAACAACAAAATCTTTTCAAACTCATTTTTTAGGAGGCCCAATAATCCGAAGGCTTCGTTTTCCCTTCCGGCTTTTACCGATCTTTTCCATAAAGCATGCGCTTCTTCAGTCATACCTTTCTGCCTGTAAATGCGGATAAGTTGAATTTGGCTGAATAATTTTTGCGAAGTAGAATTTTTTGAATCATGCTGCACCAGTGCATGACTGATCTGCTTTTGCAGATAATGTTTGGTAAAGGATAGATTTTTTTTATTGATAGCCGGACCAAATTTTAAAAGCAATGCTTCCTCATCATACCGTTTTTGGCGTGCCAGTGCATCGAAAAGTTTTTTGTAAATGGCCTGACCTTCATCTCCGGTATTGGACAGGTTACGTTTAAAGTATAATTTTTCAGCAGTAGTCATTGATCTGATCAATCGCCAAAGGAAGTCGGAGGATGTTTTCAATGTAAACGAATTGTTATCTGATAAAGATAATAAGCTGGTGGTAAAGCAAAGAGATGATAGCTAAATAAAATTATTTATGATTGATTATTAATTGATTAGGATATCAGTATATGATAAGATCAATCAAATTATTGGGCAAATAATAATCCGTATCGATAAACCTTAATTCTAAATTACAGTCAGAATCGAAACCACCAGAGGGATCCTTATAGACCTTAACCATTAAACTGAAAAAACCCATCGTAAGATGGGTTTTTGTCATTTTAAAAGCTTTCTCTTATTTACTGAGATACATGCTTCGGTCTTTATATAGCTGCCTGAAATAAGGATCCCGCAGATCTTTTATAAAGCGAATAGCTTCACCTGTTGATTTCATTTCAGGTCCAAGTTCTTTACTCACTCCGGGAAATTTATTGAAGCTGAAAACCGGTTCCTTGATCGCGAATCCATCAAGAAATTTTTCTTCTGGTATATCACCCACTTTTATTTCATCCAGCATCACCTTGGTAGCGTAATTGAGATAAGGTTTACCATAGGCTTTCGCAATAAACGGAGTGGTACGGGACGCGCGTGGGTTGGCTTCGATAACGAATACTTTGCCATCCTTGATGGCAAACTGAATATTGATCAGTCCTTTTACTTTTAATGAAAGGGCTATTTTTTTTGCATAGTCAACCATGTCCTGAATTTCCAGTGGCGTCAGGTTGAAAGCTGGCAGCACTGCATTACTATCGCCGCTATGTATACCTGCCGGTTCAATATGCTCCATAATACCCATGACATGGAATTTCTCTCCATCACAGATAGCATCTATCTCCGCTTCCTGGGACCGGTCAAGAAAATGGTCGATCAGTATTTTATTGCCAGGTATATGTTTGAGCAAACTAACCACCGCTTTTTCCACTTCTTCATCATTGAGCACGATACGCATTCTTTGCCCACCCAGTACATAAGAAGGTCTTACCAATACCGGGTAACCCACTTTATTCGCTACTACAATTGCATCATCTACTGACGAGGCCGTACCATATTCAGGATAAGGTATACCCAGGTCTTTCAACAAATCTGAGAAGCGGCCACGATCTTCAGCAATATCCAGACTGTCAAAGCTCGTGCCTATGATCCGTACACCCATTTTATCGATCTTCTCTGCCAGCTTAAGTGCGGTTTGTCCTCCCAACTGAACTATAACGCCATAAGGTTTTTCATGCTCGATGATATCGCGCAGATGTTCCCAGTAAACCGGTTCGAAATAAAGCTTATCGGCCATATCGAAATCGGTGGATACTGTTTCAGGATTGCAGTTCACCATTATGGATTCATATCCGCATTCTTTAATCGCAAGCAGACCATGCACACAACAATAATCAAATTCAATTCCCTGTCCGATACGATTAGGACCGCTGCCAAGTACAATGATCTTTTTCTTGTCACTTACTTTACTCTCGTTTTGGTTACCCTCTTCAAAAGTGGAATAGAAATACGGTGTCTTAGCTTCAAACTCTGCGCTGCAGGTATCTACTATTTTATACACACGCTGTATACCCAGTTCTTTTCTTTTACGATAAATATCTTCTTCGTCCCCATGCTCCAAAATGCGACTGATCTGTTCATCACTAAACCCGTTCACCTTGGCTTCACGAAGCAGGTCCGCAGGAAGATCTGCCAGATCATATTTCGCGATCTCTTTTTCCAGTTGGCAGATCTTCTGAATTTCATAGAGGAACCAGCGATCAATTCCGTTGGTTGCTTTAGAAATAGAACTAACGGAGATACCTGCCATTAACGCGTCTTTGATGCGGAACAGGCGATCCCATTTTGGTATCTTGATATATTCCAATAAATCATCGGCATGCATCAGACTCTTACCATAATAACCCAGTCCGATGGCGTTATTCTCCAATGACTGACAGGCTTTTTGTATAGCTTCTGTAAAGCTGCGGCCAATGGCCATCACTTCTCCTACGCTTTTCATTTGAAGACCAAGCGTATCATCGGCACCTTTAAACTTATCAAAGTTCCAGCGCGGAATCTTTACGATCACATAATCCAGTGCAGGTTCAAAATAAGCAGAGGTTGTTTTAGTGATCTGGTTTTCCAGTTCATCAAGATTATAACCAATTGCCAGTTTAGCCGCGATCTTGGCGATAGGATAACCGGTGGCTTTACTTGCAAGGGCTGAAGAACGGCTTACCCTTGGATTGATCTCTATTGCAATGATCTCTTCATTATCCGGGTTAAGTGCGAACTGCACATTGCATCCACCTGCAAAATTTCCCAGGTCGCGCATCATCATGATCGCGGTATTGCGCATCAATTGCATGGCCGTATCACTAAGAGTCATGGCTGGTGCTACCGTTATGGAGTCACCGGTATGAACACCCATAGGATCAAAATTCTCTACGGTGCAAATGATACAGACATTATCTGCCATATCGCGTAATAGTTCAAGTTCAAATTCTTTCCATCCTAAAACCGCTTTTTCCACCAGTACTTCATGAATAGGAGAAGCCTGTAATCCGCGATTCAGTGCTTCATCCAGGTCTTCTTTACCATGAACAAATCCTCCTCCTGTTCCACCCAATGTAAATGATGGACGTATCACCAGGGGAAATCCGATCTCCTGTGCGAATTCTTTTCCTTCCAAAAATGAGTTAGCCGTTCTTGCCTGTGCCACCTTCACACCCAGGCGAATCATCCACTGCCTGAATTTCTCTCTGTCTTCGGCTTTTTCAATTGCTTTTATGTCAACACCGATCAGTCGAACATTATATTGTTTCCAGATGCCCAGGTCTTCGGCTTCTTTGGCCAGGTTCAGGGCTGTTTGTCCACCCATGGTAGGAAGTACAGCATCAATCTGGTTTTCCTGAAGAATTTTTTCAATACTCTCCACGGTCAATGGCAGAAGGTATACCTTGTCTGCCATCATAGGATCGGTCATGATCGTTGCCGGATTGCTGTTAATCAGGACCACCCTGATCCCTTCTTCACCAAGGCTTCTGGCTGCCTGTGTTCCGGCATAGTCAAATTCACAGGCCTGCCCAATGATAATTGGGCCCGAACCGATGATAAGTACTGATTTGATCGATTGATCTTTTGGCATTTTTGTATAGATGCAGAGTTCCTGCTTTTTTAATAATTACTTCCTTTTGAAAAAAAAGGACAAATCGCGCAAAAATAATGAAGCAAAGGGGAATGAAGGGGAGAAAACAGGGTTATTTTTAAACCAATAGGCGGAACAGGCTGCTTTATTTTACCGGGCGGGAAATCTTGCGGTATTTCAGGTTATACTGGTCATCAAATATGTTCTGCTTTTTATTGTTAAGCAGGTCATTGACCATGGCAGAGAGGTCCTCAGCTCGTCCAAATGTCTTACGTGCAGTGAAACTCTCCGTTACCGTTCGAATATCGAGGGTATCGTGCGATCTTTCAATGGCTGCCAGGTAAAATATCTTTTGGGTTATCACTTCACTTTTCTTTTTACTTCGGGGCTCTATTGTTACCAGCGTGCCTTCTATATTCATGAATCGCTGATCGCCTACAAAACTGGTATATCCCGTAAAATGAGCTGTATCCGGTAGAATAATATCTCCTTTTATGGCTTTACCATAACGAATAATAGAATAAGTAGAATCAGTACGGGGAGTAATATCAAGGGCTTCAATACCAAAAAAATCGCTGCCATCCTTCACGATACCATACCAGTAACCGACCAGAGTGCTATCGACTGCTTCTGCAGGACGGGTTGCCAATGGCACATTGGCCTCATAGGGACAACCGTAAAGGCCAATTATGATTGGAAGAAACCATATGAATTTTTTAACGTGCATATAACCTGACAATATACAACATTGAACTTGATTGAAACGTGGGGTCTATTATCATATCGATTAAATTTGTGTATGGCAGGAAGGATCATCCTATCGACGGTTTGTTTATGGTTTTCGTTGTGCCTGTTTGCACAATCCTCTCCTTATCCGCAAAATTATTTTCGTAATCCTTTAGGTATACCACTGGCCCTTGTGGCGAATTTTGGTGAGCTACGTCCCAATCACTGGCATATGGGATTAGATATTCGTACCGAGTCCAAAGAGAATATGCCGGTCTATGCTGCCGCTGATGGTTTTATTTCCCATATAGGGATAAGACCTCAGAGCTTTGGCCGGTTTATCATTATTCAGCATCCCAATGGTATGTCCACTTTATATGGACATTTGAATGATTTTTTTCCGCAATTGGAAGACTATGTGAGGGCCCGTCAATATGAAACTAAAAGCTGGGAGCAGGAACTGGATTTCGACATAAAAAAATTCCCGGTTACTAAAGGTGCATTTATAGCTTATAGTGGTAATACTGGTGGTTCACAGGGACCTCATCTTCATTTTGAGATCTTCGATACAAAAACACAGATCCGTTTCAACCCATTATTGTTTGGGTTTGACATTAGCGATGACGAAACGCCAAGCATAATTAAACTGGCTCTATATGACCGAAGCCGAACTACTTATGGGCAGTCGCCTGTTTTTTACCCGGTAAAATACACGGACTCTGGTTATATCCTTCCTAAGATTCCGGTACTTAAAACAGGTTATCATTCACTAAGCTTAGCAATTGAAACCTATGATAAAATGCATAAAGGCGGAAGTCCTGATGGCATTTATGCGGCCAGTCTTTACCAGGACGATGAATGGGTGAGTGGATTTAAGTTAGATAGTATGGGTTATAATGAGACCATGCGTATTGATGCAAATATTGATCATCCCTATCGGTATAATGGAGGCGCATTTCTTCAATTTCTTTCTCCATTGCCTGGCGACAGAGGTATGGTCTATCGTACCGGAAAAAATGATGGATTGATCGAACTGAATGATACGCTTATTCACGATCTGCGTATTGAAGTATCCGATGTGTTTGGAAATATTTCTAAACTACGATTCAAGGCTCAATATGCTGAAGGGTTGGCCATATCGGTCAATAATAATAATCAGGAAGTTTTTGTACCCGGGAAAATTCAATCATTCAGCAGACCCAATTTTGAAGCGATATTTTCCCGTACTGCTTTTTATGATACGCTGCCGGTTGTTTATCTCAGCGGTGTGGGGAAGGCCGGTGCATTTTCAATGCTACATCAGTTGAATTCTCCCACATTTCCATTGCATGATGAAGCTCAGATCAGAATCAAACCAAACAGAGCCGTAG
>JAYTXP010000243.1:0-3140 GCA_043742885.1 Chitinophagaceae bacterium
GGATAAATACACCATTTATCTCCGCACCGGTGGTGGTGTGCACGTTTGATACGATAAAGAATGGGATCACGCATCAGCATATTTATATGAGCCATATCGATCTTTACTCTCAGTGTGCGGCTTCCATCAGGAAACTCTCCCTGCTTCATACGAAAAAAAAGATCCTGGTTTTCCTTTACACTGCGGTCACGGTAAGGACTATTCTTTCCTGGTTCAGTAGGTGTTCCCTTCATTGCCGCGATCTCATCCGAACTGGATTCATCTACATAGGCCAGGCCTTTATTTATCAGTTTAACTGCAAAATCAAATAACTGATCAAAATAATCACTTGCATAGCGCTCATGCTTCCAATCAAAACCCAGCCAGCTTACATCAGCCTTAATGCTTTCTACATATTCAGTATCCTCAGTAGCCGGATTGGTATCATCAAATCGCAAATTGGTATAACCCGGATATTTTTTAGTAAGACCAAAATTGAGACATATACTACTGGCGTGTCCAATATGCAGGTAACCATTCGGCTCCGGAGGAAATCTGGTAACAATCGATGTATAGCGGCCTTCCCTGAGGTGCTCTTCAATGATCTCTTCTAAAAAATTAAGGCTCTTCTCTTCACTCATGGGTTTGATTGAATAGCAAATTTAAATCTTATTATCGACTTGCTGCTGCAATTACAAGAGAACCAATTATATTGAAAAAAATAAATCGATGAAATCACCATCAATAATATCCATACTTGTTTTATTATTTCTTTTCTCCGTCACCGTATCGGCACAGGAAGAGAAAAAACCGGAAATGAAAATCCGGGAAACCTCAGAAAGCGAACTGATCCAGATACTCCCTCATTTTTTTCTGATAGGATGAGGATTCTTTTCTTGCCGCCTCTGCAAAGTCTGAACCAGAGGAAGCAAATATGATCGCACGGGATGCGTTTACCAGAATGCCGCAATCTTTATTCATCGCTTTGGATGATATCTCTTCAAGGCTCCCACCCTGCGCGCCTATTCCCGGAACCAGAAGGAAATGATCCGGAATAATGGTTCTTATATGAACGAATTCGCTGGCCTGAGTAGCACCTACTACAAACATCAGGTTTTCAATTGTTCCCCACTGCGAAACCTTATTCAGCACTTTTTCATAGAGACGCTGCTCCCCCATCCATTGTAATTCAAAATCTGCCGCTCCTTTATTGGAGGTAAGTCCCAGTACTATCGCCCATTTGCCTTCTCTTTTTAAAAATGGAGTCACGCTGTCCTCTCCCATATAAGGAGCTACAGTTACAGAATCAAAAGGCATGGTCTCAAAAAACGCTTTGGCATATTGATCAGAAGTATTTCCAATATCGCCTCTTTTTGCATCCGCTATTCGGAAATGATCATCACCAATATATTCCACTGTACGCTGCATGGCCTCCCAGCCCTTCAGTCCCTGTGATTCATAGAAGGCCGTATTGATCTTATAACTCACGCAAAGATCTCTGGTAGCATCAATAATAGCTTTATTAAAGGAGAATATCGGATCGGGGGCCTGTCGAACAGATTCCGGAAGTTTCTCCAATTCACTATCCAATCCAACACAGAGAAAAGATCTTTTTGATTTGATCTGACTGATCAGTTGTTCCCGGGTCACAATAAATGTTTTGGCAAAAGTAAAGGATCAGACCATAACAAGAATGCGTTGAAGAAAATCATCATTATCCCAATTGGCACCTTTCATCACTTCATTCATAAAAGGCTGCATGATCGCATCCTGCTTTTTCCCTCTGTTCAATGCTTCACTATAACGTATGCCCGGACTAAAAGTGACCTGACTATATGCAGGTATCCATTTATCCGGACTTAATTGGTGAAGTCGGGCTTCGATCTTTTTTTGTTGAAGAAAACGGGTGTCCGCTACTTTATCCCGCATCTCCACAAAATTATTCAATGCCAGTTCTGCAATAGCGTCCCCATCTGGTTTTCGCAGAGATTGATATTCTGACAAAATATTTTTCCAGTCATGATCATGTTTATTGATCAACCCATCAAGAACTGCACAATCTTCAAAACCACAGTTCATTCCCTGGCCGAAAAATGGGACGATCGCATGAGCCGCATCACCGATCAATGCAAAATGATCCTCACGTACCCATGGGAAACATCGTATAGTGACCAGGGAAGAAGTAGGATTATTAAAAAAATCTTTTGCCAGCGTGGGCATCAGTTCAAGAGCATCCGCAAAATTATTTTTGAAAAAATGATTTAGTTTATCAGCATCAGTCAAAGTAGCAAAAGAAGGATCGCCTTCAAAAGGAAAAAACAGCGTACAGGTAAAACTGCCATCTATATTTGGCAAGGCAATAAGCATATAATTTCCCCGGGGCCAGATATGAAGAGCATTCTTTTCCATTCGGAAACTTCCATCCTCAGCAGGAGAAATCGTCAATTCCTTATATCCGAAATCTATATAATACTGATCATACTGAAAACGATCATGATGCAATTGATGCTGAAGTCTTGCAGCAGAATAAGCCCCATCAGAACCAAAAAGTACTTGAAAATTTACCAATACTGATTCCGCATCTCTATTCTCAAATTCAATACATCGCTCCTTCCAGTCTATCTGTTTACAATTATGATGAAAATTTAATTCAGCCCCACTGGCTTCTGCCAGATGCATTAATTTTCTATTCAGATCTCCTCTCGAAACAGAATTGATGAACTGGCCCTCCTTCCCATAGACCTGAAAGGCATTGCTTCCATCTGCGTTATGAATATATCGTCCATGCATGGGAATACAGATCTTTCGGATCTCCTCCATTATACCCACCTCCTCCAGGGCGCGTATACCGCGGTCACTTAATGCCAGGTTAATAGAACGGCCTCCAATCATATCGGAGCGGCGCATATCTCCTCTTCTTTCAAAGACCTTCACTTTATATCCACGGCGCACCAGATAAATTGCCAATAAAGAACCTACCAGTCCGGCGCCAATGATGGTCACATTTTTTTTCATGATCAGGATTTAATTATCTCCTTTATGATAGCGCCGAAATTAAAAATATCAGTAAAGCTGTTATACAATGGTACAGGTGCCACTCTTATCACATCGGGTTCACGCCAATCGGCGATCACCGATCTTTTTGTTAATTCATCAAATGC
>JAYTXP010000244.1:0-6739 GCA_043742885.1 Chitinophagaceae bacterium
ACAAGCAAGAGTGAATTGCTGAATAGCTCCGGAATGGATGAGGTGGATTTTCTTTTTGATGCCAACCGTTCAGGTCATTTCCAGCCATTGAGAAAAGTGGCCAGCGGGGGAGAACTTAGCCGGCTTATGCTTTGTATTAAATCATTGGTGGCAGATTCTATGGAACTTCCTACAATGATATTTGATGAGATTGATACCGGAATTTCCGGTGAAGCGGCCAGGCAGGTAGGAATTATTATGAAAAATTCTTCAGCAGGAAGACAACTGATCTGTATTACACATCAACCCCAGATTGCAGGAAAGGCGGACGCTCATTATTTTGTTTTTAAAGAAATTAAAAAAGATACCGTTAAAACAAATATTCGTGAGCTGGACAATGAAGAGAGGATCATTGCGATAGCAAAAATGCTCAGCGGTGAAAAGCCTACTGCTGCCGCTATGGAAAATGCCAGGGAAATGCTTAACTGATCAACTGGCTTTGAAAGGCGTCGCAGTCATATTATTTGGATTTTCAAACCGCTCTTCCTGCATCTGATAATTTTTCAATCTTTCCGTTTTATAATTTTCCCAATCAAAAGCCTGTAGAAATTCTGTTGCTGCTTTTACACCAGCACGAAACAATTTTATTTTTTCATCATCAGATAAAAAGAAATTAAGCCAGTTGAAATCCTGTACATCTATACTTTTTACACCAAGGGTATACGCGCGGTTCTTGATAATAAAATCCCGGTCATAATTAAAGCGAATAGTAGAAAAAAGGGACATCAGGTAAGAGGAGATCGTACCATTACGATGATTTGCTCCGTCCAAAACGCCATCCTGCAAACGAATACCAAAAGTAGGCATACGCGGAACCGGGTAACGTGGATTATAAAAGACATTGATTGGAAAATTAGAAAGAGTACCTCCGTCAATAAACTGAACAGTATCAGGAATTTGTCCTTTGCTGTTCTGCCAGTTAAGATGTTGTTTCCATTTTTCTATGCTCGATCTTTCGCGGATACCAGAAAGAGTATATGCTTCAAAGAAAATAGGAATAGACATACTGGCTCTTACAAAATCGCCCGGATGTACTTGTTTCGGATCGTTCCAATATAGATCCCACATACGTGTGAATTCTATTTTTCTCTCTGAAATGATATCGCAGGTGATCAGGGTAATAAGAGGCATATTAGGAGCCTGGTTATTATCTCTTCGGGTATCAGGTATTACGGTCAGACCGGGAGGCAATCTCAAAAAATGCCTTGAAAAACTATCCAGGTCACGGATATTTTCTGTGCTGTCAGAATGGTGAACAGTAAAAGAGGAAATGGTGTCTCGTATCCATTCGTGAAAAGCTTTTCCCTCATTGAGGCCATATCCATTTTTTGCAAATCCTTTGAATAGGCGGATGGAGAATATTATCATGCTGGCAAAAATGAAAAAGAAAACAAGGGCCGCCACTCCAGTCCAGCGAGCAATTTCGGGGCTAATAAAATTCAGGATGATCCCTGCAATGACCAGGAATGTAAAACTTCCTATCACCCAACCGATGGATCTTGTTATCCGGGAAAAAGGTTTCTTGCCCATCAGCATATTACTGATGAATTTTTTTACCCAGCGTGAAATTCTTGCGTTGCCGGGCATGCCATCTACAAAACGAAACATATTAAGTTGAGCAATCTTTTCTATTATTAGCGTAGACTTTTGTTCTTCTTTATTTCCGGCGCAGGCCAGCAGCATAGTATTTATGGAACCCGCGCTGGTACCCGCCATACTAAAAAAGCGGATGCCCATTTGTTCCAGGGCATAGGTATATCCCACCAGTGCAATGCCAAGTACGCCACCACCTTCCTGTACCAGGTCTACATACTGATTCCCCTGCGCGTCAATGACGTCAGAAACAGTGAATTTTTTTGTTGATTGGTTGAAAAAGGTTTTGAGTCCGGCAACGGACTGCAATACTTCCGGATCATTCAGGAAGTCAGAAACAGTTTGGGGCATAGTTGAGGTTTCAGTGTTTTCCGACTCAGGAAAATCTTGGAGCCTGTATGAACACGAAACTAAATTATGCTACTTCTACCTTAAACGCAAGACTGAAAAAATTATAGAATGCGCCTCTCAGGTTTCTTCCATCGCCATTCCATGACAAGCCATAAGGGAATGGTCGATGAGCATGGGAAGCTGCTTCACCTAATCCAATAAGGGCATCATGAGTTTCGAGGCGGAAACCGTAGCAAAAATTCTTCTTAAGATCAATTGGTTCCAATTGAAACTGGAGCCAGCTGGCTTCGTCATTTTTTTCTACGTTCATTTCCGCTTTAGCGATAGCAGGACCCCATTCAAGGGAACCGCAATCGAACTGGTGAAGGGTCATTTGCAGGTGACCGGGAAGAGGTACTGCCTGAGAAAAGACCTGAATATTTCTAAGAGTTCCATCTGAAGGGCAAGTAAAGGTTTGTCCACCCAGGTGATCATTTGGGTCGGATGATAAATGTCCTATCCAAAGTGTAGTGTTAGTTAATGTCTGTGATAAAAGTGGTCGGGAATTGAGGCTGGATTTCATAGTATTAGATTTTATAAGATAACCGTAACTCTCGGTTTACACGGATTTAACTGCAAGCTAGACCATTTATTGTGCGGCCTCCAGATTACGGAAGTATTTGTGCCAGATTTAAGGGCTTTTACTAATCAAAACATAGTAAATTGTATTATGACTGGAATCGATGCATTGTGGATAAACCCCTGAATTGGGGTGAAAAACTGGGTAAAAAAGAAAAATTTTTTTGACAAGTCTATAGGCATTTATTTCGCTCTAGACTGAAGGAAACATTCCACTAATACAGAAATCACTATTTCTTAAAACAAGCCGGAAGAAGCGCCCAAGGTCATTAGTTAACAACTGATGGTTTAACCCTTTATCGCCCAGAAGCATGGATGTCAATTTAAATAAGGATCGGTCGCAAAAGCAAAGAAGAAAATCATCGCTGGATCTGGGTACGATGGTATTTGGGAAAATTCCACCACAGGCAAAAGACCTGGAAGAGGCAGTATTAGGTGCGATCATGCTGGACAAAGGCGCCTTTGATACGGTTGTTGAAATATTAAAACCAGAATGTTTTTATGTTGAGGCACATCAACGGATCTTTCGGTCAATGCAAGGTCTTTCAAATAAGAGTCAGCCAATAGATATTTTAACCGTTGCAGAAGAGCTTCGGTTCAAAGAAGAACTTGAAATGGTGGGAGGTGCTTATTATGTCACCAAGCTTACAAATACAGTAGTTTCTTCTGCAAATATTGAAGCCCATGCGAGGATCATACTTCAAAAATTTATTCAGCGTGAATTGATACGCATCAGTGGAGAGATCATTGGTGACGCGTATGAAGATTCTACAGATGTATTTGATCTGCTTGATGACGCGGAATCTAAATTATTTGAAATTACCAATAATCACCTCCGTAAAAATTTCGATACCATTGATTCGGTGCTGGTAAAAACCATTCAGCGTATTGAGGATTTGCGTCATAAGAATGAAGACGTGACGGGAGTGCCCAGCGGATTTCCTTCACTTGATCGCGTAACCTATGGATGGCAGAGTACGGACCTTATCGTTCTGGCAGCAAGACCTGCAGTGGGAAAAACAGCTTTCGCATTGAATCTGGCCCGCAATGCCGTGATGAGCACCAGTAAACCCACTCCTGTAGCGCTGTTCTCTCTGGAGATGAGTGCTGCGCAATTAGTACAAAGGATCTTATCGGCAGAAAGCGAGATCTGGCTGGAAAAAATAGCAAGAGGAAAACTGGAGGAGCATGAAATGAAACAATTGTATGCCCGCGGTATACAACGTTTATCACAAGCCCCTTTATTTATTGATGATACACCGGCGCTTAACATTTTTGAGCTGAGAGCAAAATGCCGCCGTTTAAAAAACAAACATAATATCGGAATGATCATCATCGACTATCTGCAGTTGATGAGTGGAACCGGTGAAAATAGGAATGGCAATCGCGAACAGGAGATCAGTAATATTTCAAGAAACCTGAAGGCATTGGCCAAAGAATTGAGTGTACCTATTATTGCGCTTTCTCAATTAAGTCGTGCGGTAGAAACCCGTGGTGCCGCAAAAGATGGTTCTAAGATGCCGCAGTTAAGTGACCTTCGCGAATCAGGAGCCATTGAGCAGGATGCCGACATGGTAATATTCATGTACCGACCCGAATACTATGATATCACCAGCAATGAAATGGGAGAAAGTAATCGGGGTGAAACACTGATACGTATTGCCAAACACCGTAACGGTTCATTGGAAACGATCAAGTTGAAAGCCCTGCTTCATATTCAGAAATTTGTGGAAGATGATGGCCACGGCAGCTTTGGCAGCGGATTACCGGGCAACTGGAAACCAGTAAGTGATATTGATGGAGATGGCGGCGCTCGTGTATTCCTTCAAACCGGAAGTAAGATGAATGATCTTCCTGATGAGGATGTGCCGTTTTAATTGAGCGAATAATATTTCCTATTTTTCCGGTAATGAAGAAACTATTCTCCACCATTCTTTTTCTATTTGTTTATTTTTCTGTTATAGGGCAGTGTGATAATTCCAAAAATCCCATTGTGTTTATACATGGATTTCTTGCCTCCGGCGATACCTATGCAGGACAGATCAGGAGATTTATCGAAACGGGTTATTGTGCTGACAGACTTTTTGTATTCGATTGGAATTCGATTTCGGGTAAAGAAAAGCGAACAGATAGTCTGCTCAATGTTTTCATTGATTCCATACTCATAAAAACGGGTACTTCACAGGTAGACCTGGTGGGGCATTCAGCAGGTGGAGGATTGGGAAGGGGATATATTTCAGACTCTCTCCACGCCTTAAAAGTTTCCCGGTATATTCATCTTGGCAGTGGCAGATGGAGTAAGGACCTTAGCTGGTTTCCAAACTCGCGATGCCTGAATATTTTTTCAAAATCAGACTTAATTGCAAGTTCCAGGGCAGGGAATGTGGAGGGAGCGAATAACCTGGATCTCGAAACGAAAGATCATTATGAAGTGGCCACTTCATTGGAAACTTTTAATGCTATTTACAGTTTTTTAAATCAGGGAAAAGAGGAGAAAGGGATTCGGGAAAGAGTTTTAGGTAAATCTTCTTTGGCCGGTAAAGCTGTTTATCTGGGTGACAATTCTCCAATGAAATTTTCAAAGGTTAATTTTTTTGAGATCTTTCCTGAAACAGGATGGCGGAAAAAGGAAACACCCGACATAAGTTTACTTACAGATGATTTGGGGCATTGGGGGACGGTTTCTGTTCCTTCAGGAAAAAACTATGAAATTGAACTGGTGCCGGCAGATGAAAAGGAAAGAAGAATTTCCTATTATTACCCCAATTTCACAACGGATGATCATTTTATTTATTTACGTGGTTTTCCCACCGGAAATATGATAGCCAGGTTGCTTGGTACGATGCCCAGCAGGGAAGATCAGTCAGTGGTCACGATTTATTCGGCGGAAAAAGCAATGATTGCGGGCAGAGACAGTATAACCATCAACGGTATTCCGGTAAGTTCTTCTTCGTTAACTCCGGCCAGGAGAACTATCATTTCTTCATTTATATTTGATGATGGTGATGGCAGAAGCAGCGGCGAACCATTAAAGTCATTCAGCATTGGTTCATTTATTGGAGGGGTGGATATCAGTTTGCCTGTTTCCCCGAATGGAGTGAATATTGTTTATTATAACGGTTCTATTTTGCATCTGCCTTCCGTTCCTTCAAATCAGCGAATCATGATTGCGGTAATTAAGTAAAATGCAGTTGCCATTTTTTTATATAGAGCCTGCTCTTGCTGAATCTCCTTTGATTCAGCTTGATGAGGATAACAGCCGTCATGTGATCCAGGTACTTCGCATGCGTATTGGTGAACAAATGAATTTAACTGATGGTAACGGGTTGTTATTACATACAGAGATCGTTGATGAACATAAAAAACATTGTCAGGTAAATGTTTTAGGGAGAACCCTGGTAGGAAGGAAAGGCCGCAATCTCTGCATGGCCATTTCTCTTTTGAAAAACAATGCCCGATTTGAATGGTTCCTTGAAAAAGCAACCGAGTTGGGGATAAGAAAGATCATTCCTCTTTTATGCGAAAGAACAGAAAAACAAAAATTCAGATATGACCGTATGAAGGGGATCCTTATTTCAGCAATGCTTCAGTCACAACAATGCTGGTTGCCTGAATTACCTGAGCCAATAAAATTTAAAAACATAGAAGAGTGGGTAACAAAAGATGGAGAAAAATATATCGCCCATTGCATGCCTGAATACAGATCTTTGCTTTCTAAATTGCCAGCGATGCAGGATGGATTGATCGCTATTGGACCTGAAGGAGATTTTTCCCAGAATGAAATTCAACTTGCGATCAATAATGATTTTGTTCCGATTTCATTGGGAGAAAATCGATTACGTACAGAAACAGCCGGTATGGTGGCGGCTACCATTTTTCTTCTTAAAGCGTAGGCTCATTCAATTCCACCAGGTGTCCTTTTTTCGCTTTCTTGCGCATTACCATATTCAGCATTTCTACTCCAAAAGAGAAAGCCATTCCAAAATATATATAATTTTTCAGGTGAAGATCATGTGCCTTGTCGGCGTCCCAGCCTTCTATCAGTAAACTGATTCCTATCATCACGAGGAAGGAAAGTGCCAGCATTTTTAAAGTTGGATGTTTGTGAATGAAACTGGAAATGGCGGGACTGAATAGA
>JAYTXP010000245.1:0-4044 GCA_043742885.1 Chitinophagaceae bacterium
AGAAAAAATATCTTGGCCTGGTACGTGATTGGGACCTGATGGCCTCACCAGATTCAAAAGGACAAACAGTATATCAATGCTGGTGGGATAGTTTGCAGATCTGTATCTGGGCCGATGATTTAACAAAAGCAGATACAGTGCCCTTTCCCGGACCACAGACTACTATGGAGTTATTATTGAAGGATTCAGCAATGAAATTCATTGATAATATTAATACACCTCAGGTCGAAACTTTATTTGACCTGGTTACAGATGCTATGCACCGGGCGGCTGGAAGAATAGCTTCAGCTGAAAAAGACGGAAGATTGGAATGGGCAAAGTTTAAGCGCCCAGCAGTGTATCATTTATTGAAAGACGCTTTGCCTGCTTTTGCCCGCACAGATCTGAATATTGGCGGCAATAATGATATCATCAATGCGGTAACAAAAAGTCATGGACCCAGTTGGAGAATGATTGTACATCTTACTGCGGAAACAGAAGCCTATGCTGTTTATCCCGGAGGAGAAAGTGGTAATCCTGGCAGCCGTTATTATGATGATTATCTTGATAATTGGGTGAAAGGAAGGTATTATAAACTTTGGTTTATGCACGATGCAGACAAAAAAGATAAAAAAATCAAATGGGTTATGAACTTTAGCAATAGCTGATAAAAATATTCTAACATGAAATTCATTATCGCATTATTCCTGACAGCTGTATTGTCATATATCTCCGGACTCTATTTGCCCTGGTATGGTATCGCCATTGCAGCGTTTATAGTAGGCTTAATTATTCCTCAACGCTCTGGCAAAGCCTTTCTGGCCGGACTTTTAGGCGTGTTTATTTTATGGGTAGGCCTTGCCTGGTGGATCGATATGAAGAACAATGGCATTTTGGCAACAAGAATGACCCATCTTCTTCCATTAGGAGGATCGAGAATATTACTTATCCTTGTTACCGGATTAATAGGTAGCCTGGTAGGTGGTTTTGCCGCGTTGAGCGGAAGTTTTTTGCGTCTTTCCAGCAAATAAGCTCCCATAATTTTTTAAATGAAATATCGTTTCTTCCTGTTCCTGTTTTTATGTAGCCTGGTTTCAGGAGCACAAACCCTTATTGGGAAAGTAACGGATAGCAGTGGCCAAACGCTTCCCTATGCTTTTGTGTATGTGAAAGGAAGTAAATCCGGCGTTACTGCTAATTTGGAAGGCGTATATGAATTAAAGCTTGAGTCGAAGGGCCATTATACGATCGTCTGCCAGTATGTTGGCTATAAAAAAAAGGAACAAGAGATCGTTGCAGATGGTAATATGAGACTTGACATTACCCTGGTTCCTCAGGAGAAAATGCTCGCAGAAGTCATTTTAAAAAACGGAGAAGATCCAGCCTATTCAATTATAAGAAATTCGATCAAAAAACGCAGTTTTTATGACCAGCAGATCGAACGATTTAGTTGCCGTGTATATACCAAAGGCCAGCTTCGGTTAAGAGATTTTCCTAAAAAATTCCTGGGACAGAAAATTGATTTTGAGGATGGAGATACTAGTAAGAAAAAGATTGTTTTCCTTTCAGAGACCTTTTCTGATTATAGTTATGAAAAGGGTAAAGAGAAAGTAGAAGTGATCTCCTCCAAAGTAAGCGGACAATCAGATGGGTTTGGATTGGCCGCACCAAAAATCTTTTCGTTTTATAAGGAGAATATCAATTTCGGCTCCAGTATTAATCCCCGTGGCTTCATTTCACCTATTAGTGATAAGGCGCTTAATTTTTACCGGTATAAACTGGAAAGCACATATTTCGAGGATGGAAAAATGATCGATCATATACTTGTAATTCCAAAAAGAAAGTTTGAACCCTTATTCAGTGGCTATATTGATATTGTAGATCTTGACTGGCGAATTCATTCACTTAAGTTAAACCTGTTCAAAGCATCTTCTATGGAATTGCTGGATACCCTTCGCATTGAACAGTTGTACCGGCCGATAGAGAATGACATCTGGTTTCTCTCTACTCAGGTCATTTTTCCTTCTGCAAAATTATTTGGATTTGATGGTTATGGATCCTTCTTAAATGTTTACACCGATCTTGAGCTGCCAGCCTCATTCACAAAAAAAACTTTCACTAATATCTTACTCCGTTATATCGATAGCGCCAATAAACGAAATGAACAATACTGGGAAGAAAATCGTCCAATGCCACTTTTGGAAGAAGAAAGAAAAGATTACGCGAAAAAAGACAGCCTTGAACAGAGAAGAAAGGATCCACGATACCTGGATTCTCTTGATCAGAAACGAAACAAAACATCTGTTAAAGAGTTGTTGATTTCCGGTAAATCATTTTCTAACAGCATGGCAAGATCTTCAATTTCTATCCCTCCAATTATTGATCAGGTAAATTTTAATCCTGCAGAAGGTTGGGTTTTTGGCCCTTCTCTTACCTGGTCGAAAAGATTGGATTCTGTGGCTAGCTCGCGAAGGAATTTAAGCATTACATCCAATCTTCGATATGGCTTTTCTAATAAACATTTCAATAGCTGGCTTACCATAAATTATCATACAGGGAAAAAATTCGCTACGCATTTTTTGCTTTCTGGGGGAAGCAGGGTCTTTCAGTTTAATAATAATAGTCCGATCGGAGAGAGAGGAAATACAATCTCCTGCCTGTTTGGAGAGAATAATCGCATACGATCTTATGAAGCCAATTATTTCCGCGGAAGTTTCAGAAAATCATTTGATGAAGGATTTCAGATAACAGCCGGGTTTCAATACCAGGACCGGAGAGCTTTGGAAAATACCACCAGTTTTACACTACGCGATCGGACTTCCAGAGCGTATAAACCAAATTATCCATCTGAAATAGTGTCCGCTAATATTGCATCACACCAGGTATTTTTTACACAGTTGAGTTTAAGATGGCAGCCCGGCGTTCGTTATATCGAACTACCAGAACGCCGATCCAGCCTTGGATCTAAATATCCGGTGTTCAGTATTCAATACACAAAAGCTTTCGCAAACTTCTTAGGATCCGATCTGGATTACAGCAAATGGAAGTTCAATATGAGTGGAGGAATGAATTTTCATTTATTAGGACGCACTCGTTTCAGATTAGGCATGGGAGGTTTTATACGGGCAGATAGTGTTCAATTGCCAGACTATAATCATTTCAATGGAAATGTTTCCACTCTTGCCACCGAATACCTGAATAGTTTTCAACTTTTGCCCATTTACCAATTCAGTAATACTTCTTCATTTTATACACTGGCTCATGTTGAACATAACTTCAACGGTTTTCTTACGAATAAAGTTCCGGGTATTCGTAAACTCAAGATCTATCTGGTGACCGGGATCAACGGTTTTTATATTGACAAGAGCCGTTATTATTATGAAATATTCGGTGGCGTTGATAATATTTTCAAGCAGTTCCGGGTTGACCTGGTTCAATCTTACCTGAATGGCAAACCATGGCTTTTAAATATTCGGTTGGGGATCAGCCGGTCCGGCAGGGTAAGAGGAGATGATTGGCCGTAGAGGAAGCTTTTAGCTGGAAGCTTTGTGCCTAATCAAATTCGAAGAGTTGGCTCCTAATTTCTAATTCATTTAATTCTTCCTTATTTTTGTGTCGTTAAATTTTGCCCAACCTGCAATTGGGTTCCCATCCCGGGAATTAAAATTATAAATATGGCTACACTACACAACCGTGTCTCCCGAAGGGAGCTTAAGGAAAAAATATTGAAGGATCTTGCGAAGAGAACCACCATTTCATTTTATTGTTATTTTAAAATAAAAGATCCCCAAGCATTCAGGGATAAATGGTTTATTGAACTTGGGCAAATAGGGGTAATGGGCCGGATCTATCTCGCGGAGGAAGGTGTGAATGCCCAGATCAGTGTACTCACAGATAATCTTGAGACACTTCAAGCTTATCTGTATTCATATCCGGAATTGAATGGATTACGTTTGAATAAAGCAGTAGATGATGATGGAAAATCCTTCTATGTACTGGATATTAAAGTAAGAAAAAATATAGTCGCCGACGGTATAGATGATCCGGGGTTTGATATGTCCCGTA
>JAYTXP010000246.1:0-3252 GCA_043742885.1 Chitinophagaceae bacterium
GTATTATTGATGATAATACCGAAAGTCTTGTCAAAGTACAGGTAGGTGAGCACTTTTATTCGCCTATTGAATTATCCTCTTATATATTGAAAGAATTGAAATCACGTGCCGAGCATATTCTTAAAACTCCGGTAAACAAAGCAGTGATCACCGTGCCTGCATATTTCAATGATGCGCAGAGGCAGGCCACCCGGGATGCCGGAAAACTGGCAGGACTCGATGTGCTTCGAATTGTAAACGAACCTACAGCAGCAAGCCTTGCCTATGGGATCGGTCTCAGCAAAGAAGGATCTAAAACCATTGCTGTTTATGATCTGGGAGGAGGCACTTTTGATATTTCCATACTAAGGATCACAGGTGGAATATTTGAAGTATTGTCGACCCATGGAGATACTTACCTCGGTGGAGATGATCTGGACCGTGCAATAGTTGGTCAATGGAAAACAAAACTTTCTATAACTGAAGATAAATTGAAAAATGATCCTTCTTTGTCACAAGTGCTTCGTTTACGTGCGGAAGAAGCAAAGCGTCATCTTTCCTCCAATGATTATTTTGATGATTTCATCAATGGGATGGATATCAGCATCACAAAAATTGAATTTGAAAAACTGGCAAAGCCATTTGTTGACAGAACTATCAGCAGTTGCGATCATGCATTAAAGGATGCGGGCTTAACCATTAATGATATTGAGGAAATAGTAATGGTAGGAGGATCTACCCGCATTCCCCTGGTTAAACAAATGGTAGGTGAATTCTTTGGCAGGGAACTTCATAATTCTCTGAATCCGGATGAAGTAGTGGCACTTGGGGCGGCAATACAGGCGGATATATTGGCGGGAAATAACAAGGACCTGCTCTTACTTGATATAACTCCTCTTTCACTGGGTATTGAAACAATGGGAGGATTGATGGATGTTTTAATGCCACGTAATACAAGGATACCTTCCCGCGCAGCTCGTCAATATACCACCCAGAAGGATGGGCAGACTGGAATTAAGGTTTCAGTGTATCAGGGAGAAAGAGACCTGGTGAAGGATAATCGTAAACTCGCTGAATTCAATCTGACTGGTATTCCTGCTATGCCTGCAGGATTGCCCAAAGTAGAAATTTCATTTTTGGTCAATGCGGATGGCATTCTGGTAGTGCGCGCAAAAGAAATTCGAAGTGGAGTGGAGCAAACTATAGAAGTGAAACCGCAATATGGACTTTCAGATGCTGAAGTGGAAAGAATGCTGATGGATTCTATTAGTCATGCAAAAGAAGATATTGCCACCAGAGCATTGGTCGAAGCACAAACAGAAGGAAGACAAATACTGGATATCACTGAAAATTTTCTAGTTAAGAATGGCACCTTACTTAAGGAAGCAGAAATTAATACCACGCGGGAAGCAATGAAAGAACTTAGTAATTGTATAGAAGGGTCTGATAAAGACAAGATCCAATTTTCAATAGAAAAATTAAATGATCTTTCAAGACCTTTTGCGGAAAGAGTAATGGATATTGCGATCAGTTCGGCTATGAAGGGGAAGAAGATTGGTTGAATTTTTTAATAGTGTTGATCAGTTTCCAACCCAGCCAGCTAAGTATAAGAATATGCAGAATTATCGCAAAGTATTTTTGTTCCTTTCTTTCATAAATGAAATCGATGATTGATTCACCGGGCCCCACTTCAATTGAAATACCTTCAGGTAATTTTTTATTATTAATAAGGGTCCTCGAATCAAATGATTGAATGGCTAATACTTCCTGATCATTTACCCGGACTTTCCATCCCGGATATTTATTTTGTGCAAGTGTTATGACAGTGATTGTATCTGCTGCCAATTTTACCTTAATATGGTTTGGTCGCTGAACTAAGACTTGAATTTTTGCGGATGTATCGAATGGCGCGCATACCAAAGGTTTTCCTGAAAACCCTGGCTTGGGTTCTTCAAGTACTAAGGGTCCTCTGTAGGAACTATCAGCCGAGACCTGTTTTGAAAATACATTCACATTCTGCCAGGTATTCATCCTGTCATCATTAATGGTAGCTGGCACCAATGAAGGAGCAATAAGTTGAACAGGGAATCCTTTTTTTATTTTCAGTAAATCATTTACTTGCCGGGGTGTATAACTGCTAACAGTAAAAAATACTCCGCAGGCAAGCGTATTGATCATCAGTTCGGCTGAGAAAAATGATAAAGCCCAGTTCGCTTTATTTTTTTTCACCGATATCCATAATAATAATAGAAATGGTAGTTGAATACATGCGGCTATGCCAAGGGCCTGCTGATGATTCATTGATTTAATTATGCTCATAACTGAAGACCGATCCAGCCGGATAAGAGAACCCATTGTCAGGAGAATAATGATGAAAGCAATCACTGCAAGCGACATTAACAAATAGGGGATCGATCTTTTTGAAAGGAGAGCAGCAAATGTTTCATTTTTTAAAGTAATGCCAATAGTAAGGATCAGACCGATCATAAAAAATAAACGGAAGAGGGCCGGATTTCTGAAATAAATGAACCCCGGGAAAAAATTGATGGCATTCCTGAATGGAAGCAAATTACCAAAAGATAAAAACAGAAAGAAAAGGCTCGCTCCAAATAAGATCCTGTGTTTATTGATCCTGTTCTTCCATAATGAGTTTAAAATAATGGGTAGCATTAACAGCACGAAAATTCCCATATAACTGTCAAGCATACTGCCTTCTGTATTTGGAAAAACCATTTTTCCATAAGAAAAAGGGAATAACAACCCCTGGAGTGAAAGCGGATGTAAATAGTTTGAGTTAAAAAAAACATGCGAGGCAGTTAAAACCTTTCCTCTTTCCAGGTGATCTAAAACTTCAAGTGAATAAAACAGGATGGGGGAACATAGCAATAGTGTCATAATTCCTGAAAGGACCAGGTATTTTATGAAATATTTACTTGCCCGGAACTTGCCCGCTATTTTAAATAAAATTAAGAAGACAAGGATATAAGTAGTTATAATGCTAAATGCCGCGTAAACACTGGTGAACATCAGCGTATACACTATGGCAAATTGAATTGAATATCGCCATCCCGGTCTTTCAAATAAATGCAGAAGAGAACTGATCACCATGGGAATAAAAGAAGCAGCAGTAACATATAATAACCACTGAGAGCTTCCGGTAATAAAACCAGATAGCATATAAGAAAGAGAGAGCAATAAGATAAGTTTTTCATCTTTTAAGAAAAAGCGACTTAGTAAATAATGCATGCTCCATCCGGCTAGTATAACAAAGAA
>JAYTXP010000247.1:0-10343 GCA_043742885.1 Chitinophagaceae bacterium
CTCAAATGCAACGGCCTGTAATAATGAGGCAGCCAGTGAAAGGGCCATGTTTAGAAAATTTATGGTTGAGTCGATGAGTTATTGGGTAAAAGAATATCATGTAGATGGATTTCGCATTGACCTGATGGGCGTGCATGATATTGAAACGATGAATCTGATCTCAAAAGAGCTAAATAAAATAAAACCCGGAATTCTTTTATATGGCGAAGGATGGACAGCTGGTGCTTCTCCATTACCTGACGATAAAAGAGCCCTGAAGAAAAATGTTTCCAAGCTTGATCATATCGCAGTATTCAGTGATGATATGCGGGACGGAATAAAAGGATCGGTATTCGTACATGCGGAAAAAGGTTTTGCCAGTGGAAAACTGGATAATATAGAAAGTGTAAAGTTTGGCATCGTGGCTTCCTGTCAGCATCCACAGATAGATTATTCTAAAGTGAATTATTCAAAGGCTCCTTATGCAAAAGAGCCCTGGCAGGTAATAACCTATTGTGAATGTCACGATAATCATAGCTTATGGGATAAGCTGGCCATTTCTGCCAAAGAAAATACAGAGGATGAAAGAAAGTCTATGCAGAAACTCGCGCTTGCCATTGTACTCACTTCACAGGGCATTCCATTCCTGCATGCGGGTACAGAATTTCTGAGAACTAAGAATGGCGTGGAGAACTCGTTTGAATCTACTGATACGATAAATCAAATGGACTGGGATCTTAGAAGAAAAAATGGGGATGTAGTGGAATATGTAAGAGCGCTTATAAGAATGCGTAAGGAACATGTAGCCTTCAGGCAGATGAACTCGGATCTGATTCGGGCCTCTTTAAGGTTCCGGGATGATGTACCAAAAGGGATACTCGCTTATACAATTGATGGAAGAAAAGTATATGATCCCTGGGGAGATATAATGGTCATTTTCAATGCCAATAATACCGTGACCAGGGTATCAGTAGGTGAGGAAAATTGGTTTTATTTTATATCGGGAATTCAATATCCAACAGAACAGGTAAAAGGAGAAATAGAGATCGCGCCTTTCAGTTGCACTATATTACATAAGGACAAATGAGAAATTATTATTTATTAATCGCATTTTATTTTACAGCATCCTGTTATGGCCAGGAATCGCTGATCGTTTATGCTTTAAAAGGAAACGCAACTTCCTTAATAAATAAAAAAGAATCTGTAGTTAAGATCGGCAATATTCTTCCTCTTTCCTCATCTGTCAGGCTGGAGACCGGAACTTCAATTACTTTTTTTTGTAAGCAGGGAATTCAATTTGTTATTAATAAACCGGGTTTTTATTCCTTGCAACGATTTAAGGATTCATGTAAGTTCAAAAGCAATTCCGTTTCATCAAATTATCTTTCTTATCTCTGGGGACAGATGTACGCATATAGTTCTGATCACAATAAAGAAAATCATGAATCAATGCTTGCGGTAAGCAGGGGAGAAGGAAAAGAAGGTATTGGTAGTAAGAACCCGAATAAACATATCATTGAATTCAGTAAAGGAATGGACACAGTGAAGATCGCTGACAGGGAGTTTCAATTATGCTGGAATTGTTTTGACATGGAAGGATTTTTTATTTTCCGTCTCTATGACGAAAAAAATAAAATGCTCTGGAATGATAGTACTGAGGAGAATTATATAAGCACTTCCATATTACCTCAATTACAAACCGGGCTTCTCTATAAATGGAATATATCTGTTCTAGGTGCCGGCATTATAAAAAAGAGAGTAGTAAAAAAAGTCGGACAACAAGAAATTCAGGATCTGGTAATTCGTTTAAATACCGAAGAGATCCCCGGAGAAGACAGTGCCTCCCGATTTTTCCGGATAGCTTATACACTGGAACAGAAACATTATTTGGGAGAAGCATTTTATTACTATCAGCAGGCCTATAATGCAGATCACCGTAATATTATGATCCGAGATCGTTTTACCCGTTTCCGGAACGAATATTATCTGCCGCTATAGGAGTCATTGACAGGGTTGATATGTATCAGTTGGGTAATTCCCAAAACTTCTTATCTTTTAGAAAATATTATGGTTATGGCACGTTCACATCACCGGAAAAAACACAAATCCCATCTGCAACAATTCAAACATTCTCAGGATGTGACTGGAACCACAGGACATACAAAAGTCTCTTCTATGTTTGGCATTATCGGCGCCCTTACCGGGGGAGCAGTCGGGTTCTTTGCATCACAGGGTGCATGGCTCTGGATAGGTCTTGGAATTCTGGCAGGAGCCCTGATCGGTTATTTCCTGGGAAAGAAACTTGATTGATCTTAAAATGGATTTCAGGCCCTTTTTATCAGGTAGGCAAAAAGGGATGGCAGATATTAATAAAATGAAATATTGAAAAGGTTGAGGTTTCCTCAACCTTTTTTTGCAGCCAGCTGTCCTTATCTTTGCTTAAATAGCCACAACTATGAAAAAGGTATTTATAATTTCTGCTGTACGTACACCCATTGGATCCTTCGGAGGTTCCTTAAAAGCACTTACAGCTACTCAGCTTGGCGCTATTGCCATAAAGGGGGCGTTGGAAAAAGCAGGTCTGGCATCTCAAAAAGTGGAAGATGTTTTAATGGGATGTGCTATTCAGGCTGGTTTGGGACAGGCACCTGCAAGGCAGGCAGCTAAATTTGCAGGTTTACCAAATGAAGTTAATTGTACCACCATAAATAAAGTCTGTGCAAGTGGAATGAAAGCCATTGCTCAGGCAGCCCAAAGTATCTTACTGGGAGATGCAGATATCGTAGTAGCTGGTGGAATGGAAAGTATGAGTAATGTTCCTTTTTATTCTACTGCACTTCGTTGGGGAAATAAATATGGTGATGTGACCTTGCTGGATGGTTTGTCTAAGGATGGTCTTACCGATGTATATGATGGAAAAGCGATGGGTTATGCGGCGGAACTTTGCGCCAAAGAGTGCGGCATAAGCCGTGAAGATCAGGACGCTTTCGCCATTGAAAGTTATAAACGATCACAGGCTGCATGGACAGCAGGTAAATTTGATAATGAAGTGGTACCTGTAAGTATTGTCCAAAGAAAAGGAGATCCGATCATTGTAAATAAAGATGAAGAGCCTTTCAATGTAAAATTTGATAAGATCCCGGGGTTGAATCCTGCCTTTTTAAAAGAAGGAACAGTAACAGCTGCCAATGCAAGTACAATGAATGATGGTGCCGCTGCATTGGTATTGATGAGCGAAGAAAAAATGAATGAGCTTGGATTAAAACCAATAGGTCGTATTGTTTCTTATGCGGATGCGGAACAGGCGCCTGAATGGTTCACAACTGCTCCTTCAATAGCCGTACCTAAAGCAGTAGCAAAGGCAGGATTAAAAATGGAGGATATCGATTTTTGGGAATTGAATGAAGCCTTTGCCGTTGTAGGAATTGAAAACACAAAAAGAATGAAACTGGATCCCGCCAATGTGAATGTACATGGTGGCGCGGTATCACTTGGACATCCGCTGGGTGCCAGCGGGGCAAGGATCATTGTTAGTTTATTAAATGTTCTTAAATCGAATAAAGGCAGATACGGGGCAGCAGGCATTTGCAATGGTGGCGGAGGAGCTTCTGCCATGGTGATCGAATCTGTATAATCCATGTTGCTAAGAATTGTCTTACCTTAGTTATATGAATCGAATATCCTCTTTATTGTTTCTCCTGCTGTTTGGCATCTCTGTATCAGCGCAGGAAAAAGAAGCGCTTATTCGCATTGTACAGGATGAAACTGTATTTCTTACTTCATTTCAAACCACAGTCAAACTTAAAAAGAAGCAATTCCGTTTCCAGGTAGCGCTGCGAGGCTGTGAAGGCGTTTATGTTTTTGCGAGTATCCGCGATTCTGTTTACCGATTCGGCGAATTCAATGCCATTCGCGATTTTGAATACCTGAAATTACTTGAGCTTCGCGAAGAAGATATATTTAATAGTAATCGGGAACTTAATATCAGTGAAACAGGATGGTCCTATTGGTTCTATAAAAAAAATGCAGACTGGTGGTCCTTCAATAAAAAAGTCACCTATATAGATACAGATATGGCACTTTGCACAAAATGGATTCGTCAGCTATATGATCCGGGCGATAGAAAAGTGGTAAAACTTCGGGATGTAACTAGGCCACTTTATATATTTTTTGTGGCAGTAGCTGAATATGATAATAATGGAAGACCTGTAAGAGAGCTAATGAGAAGAAAGATCAAGATCGAATGGGAAGGGGATGATGATGATTGATCCGCCTAAACAATAATTTCAACTTTGAGCCGTTCTGATGAACGGCTTTTTAATTCGCTTTTAAAAAAAGCTGAAACCATTAAACCCACCCGCCAATCAAGGGTCTATCATGCGTAAGGAAATTATTAAACTTTAAACCCTATTTATGAAAGCTCGTCTTCAACCCTTCATTATCACAGTATTAGCATTAGGTTTTGCTTTTACTTCCTGTCAGAAAGAAAAAACCACGACGGTAGACTATACCTCAGAAAGCACTATTCAATCAGAAGATCAGTCTCGTTTTTCTAGTGAAAATGATGCAGCTGTAAATGATGTGGATCTTGCTATGGAAACTACTTCGGGTTTTTTCAGAGGTGATAATCTGCAATCATTGATCTGTGACGCGACAATTGTTGTAGACTCAAACAGTAATCCACGCACAATTACTATTACCTATAATGGAGCAAACTGTCTTGGTAATCGCACACGCACCGGAGTGGTCGTGATCTCAATGGCACAAAATATAAGATGGAGAGATGCCGGAGCCGCTATTAATGTAACCTTTCAGAGTTTCAAAGTCACTCGTTTAAGTGACAACAAAAGCATCACTCTTAATGGCATGCAAACTTATACCAATGTTAGTGGAGGTCTTTTAATAAATCTTGTTGGACTGGGAACTATTACCCGTACCATTACCAGCAGCAATATGAGCCTCACCTTTGATAATGGTTTACAGCGCAACTGGCAGGTAGCCCGGAGACGTGTATTTACATACAGCAATGGTGTTGTAATAACCGAGACCGGCACCCAGACTGTTGGTGGATTAACTAATGTAGCAGAGTGGGGTACCAATCGTTTTGGAAACGCTTTCACCACAACGATTGCCCAGCCTATTGTATTGAAACAAGATTGTTCATTCAGGGTTGGTGCCGGCCTGGTAGTGCACACTACCTCTAATTTTACTTCCAGTGTAAGCTTTGGACTCGATGCCAGTGGAAATCCAACAGGGTGCCCGGGCACAAATCCCTATTATATGCGTGTTACGTGGGCAGGTGTTGCTGGTGTCACACATAGTGTTTTACTTCCGTATTGAGCGGAGTGAGTGATTTTATATTCGGAGGGCCGCCCATTGGGCGGCCTTTTCTTTGTTAGTATATTGCAGAAATGTCTTCACTTCTTATAACCCATATCAGATCGCTGATCAACACCCGATCAAGCCAGGAACTCCTGCGTGGTTCAAAGCTATCCATCTTACCAACTATTGAAAATGCCTACCTGTTTATTAAGGATGGTTTGATAGAAAGTTTTGGTCCAATGAAAGAATGGAAGGAGCAGCCTGCAGATCAGGTATACTTTGCCATGGGCCAATTAGTTCTTCCGGCCTGGTGCGATAGTCATACTCACCTGGTCTTTGCCTCCACCAGGGAGGATGAATTTATTGATAAGATAAATGGATTAAGCTATGCGGAGATCGCACAAAAAGGTGGTGGTATTCTTAATTCCGCTGCGAGGCTTAATGAAATGTCTGAAGAAGAACTGGAAGATCAAGCCTGGAAAAGATTAGTGGACCTTATCAAATTGGGTACTGGTGCCATCGAAATAAAAAGCGGATATGGATTAAGTGTTGAAGGTGAATTAAAAATGCTTCGCGTGATCCGTAAACTAAAATTAAGATCTCCAATTCCAATAAGATCAAGCTTTCTTGGCGCTCATGCGTATCCGGGGAAATATATCAACGATCATGAAGGTTATATCAGATCGATCATAGACGAAATGCTTCCTGCCATAGCAAAAGAAAGCCTGGCTGATTATATTGATGTTTTTTGTGAAGAAGGTTTTTTCTCCAATGAGGATACTGAAAGAATCATGCTGGAAGGGAAAAAACATGGATTGCCATCAAAGATTCATGCAAACCAATTAAGCGCAACCGGTGCAGTTGAGACTGCAGTAAAAGCAGGAGCTATCTCAGTGGATCATTTAGAAACCATGAATGAAGCGGCAATAAATGCATTAGGTAGTTCTTCAACCATTGGCACCTTGTTGCCAGGTGCGGCATTTTTTCTTCGGATGAATTATCCCCCTGCCAGGGAAATGATAAATGCGAATGCCGCCCTGGCACTCGCATCTGATATGAACCCAGGTTCCTGTCCTTCAGGAAATATGAACCTGGTCATAGCATTGGCCTGCATTCAGTGCCGGTTGCTTCCCGAAGAGGCGATAAATGCCGCTACTCTAAATGGTGCCTGGGCAATGGGTTTAGAAAATGAATTAGGATCGATAACCCGAGGGAAAAAAGCAAATCTGATCATTACAAAACCAATGAACTCCATTCGATCTATTCCCTATTTCTTTGGTACTGATCCAATCGACAGGGTAATTATCAATGGTGAATTTTTCTCTTAATTATAATATCATCCATGAAACAATTGATCGAATGTGTTCCAAATTTCAGTGAGGGCAATGATCTTTCTGTGATCAATCAGATCATAGCAGAGATCCAGTCGGTGGAAGGAGTTCGTTTATTAAATTCAGATCCTGGTAAGGCAACCAATCGCACTGTAGTAACTTTTGTAGGAGAACCGAAGGCCGTTATTGAAGCTGCTTTTTTAGCTATAAAAAAAGCAGGGGAACTGATAGATATGCGAAATCATAAAGGGGAACATCCACGAATGGGAGCAACCGATGTTTGTCCGCTTATTCCCATTGCGAATATCAGTATGGAAGAAACAGTGGTATATGCAAGGCTATTAGCGAAAAGAGTAGGAGAGGAACTTTCGATCCCGGTATATCTTTATGAAGAAGCGCAACCTGATAAAGAAAGAAGCAATCTTTCCATAATACGCGCTGGAGAATATGAAGGGTTCTTTAAAAAAATAAAAGAGCCAAAATGGAAACCTGATCATGGGCCGGTAGAATTTGACGCCGCGAAAGGAGCAACTGTGATCGGGGCCAGGGATTTTCTGGTAGCCTATAACGTGAATTTAAATACTACTTCTATACGCAGAGCCAATGCTATTGCATTTGATATAAGGGAAGCTGGAAGAGTAAAACGAGTGGATGGAAAGATCGTAAAAAATGAGAAGGGAAATAGTCTGACAGTACCTGGTTCTTTAAAAGCAGTTAAAGCCATTGGCTGGTATATACCGGAATATGGTGTGGCACAGATCTCGATCAATCTTACTAACATCAAAATTACGCCCATGCATATTGCTTTTGATGAAGCATGTAAAAAAGCAGATGCAAGAGGAGTTCGTGTAACAGGAAGTGAACTCGTTGGATTGATCCCATTAAAAGCCATGCTGGATGCAGGAAAATATTTTCTTAGAAAACAACAACGGTCAACCGGCGTTTCAGAAAAGGAATTGATCAAGATCGCTGTTCGTTCTCTTGGATTAGATGAACTTTCTCCTTTCAAACCAGAAGAAAAGATCATAGAATATATGTTAAACGAAACAAATCAGTCCTCACTTATAAAAATGGATCTTTCTGCATTTGCAGATGAAACTGCCAGCGAAAGTCCAGCACCAGGTGGCGGCTCCATTTCTGCCTATATTGGTGCTTTAGGTGTTGCATTAGGTATCATGGTGGCCAATCTTTCTTCGCACAAAAAAGGTTGGGATGACAGATGGGAAGAATTCAGTGATTGGGCCGAGAAGGGACAGCATATGAAAGAGGCCCTATTGTCATTGGTAGATGCGGATACGCAGGCTTTTAATCAGATCATGGATGCTTTTAGTTTACCTAAAACAACGGAAGAAGAAAAATCAATGAGAAAAGGAGCTATTGAAAACGCCACCAGGCATGCAATTGAAATTCCTTATCGTATAATGGAGGTTTCATTAGAAAGCATGGAATTAATAAAGGCGATGGCTGAAGCCGGAAATCCAAATTCCATTTCGGATGCGGGAGTTGGCGCTCTATGTACCAGGGCCGCTGTTTCCGGTGCTTACCTGAATGTGAAGATCAATGCGGCCGGCCTTGAAGACAAATCTTATGCTGATCAGATAATTAAGAAAGGGGTGCAGCTGGAGACAAAAGCAATGGAAATTGAAAAGAAAATACTTGAGATCGTAAATCAAAAGATATTATCTTAACCTTTATTAATTGTCTATATGAATACTGATACAAAAAAGGTAGCTGAAACATCATTGCAGGAAATGCCTCATTTTAAGATCTATAACAAACAGGATATTTTATCCCTGGTGCGAATTCGTCGTTTCGAGACCAAACTTGGAGAAAGAATAAAAGTAGCTAACATCAGCGAAGGCCTGGATAAAGGCATTGCAAACTCAGCGGCCAGATATGTTTTGTTTGGTATACCGGAAGATCTGGGTGCCAGAGGCAATTATGGTATTGGAGGTGCTGATACTTTATGGATTCCTTTTCTTCAAAGTTTTCTGAATATTCAAAGCAATGATTTTTTTGACGGTGGAGAAATATTATTGCTGGGTCATTTTGATTTTGGTGATCTGCAATACCTGATCGACCGATCTGCAAAAGGAGAGGAGGAGAAAATTGAAGCTTATCGGCATGCATTACATACTGTTGATGATGAGGTAGAATACTTATCAAAACTTATCACGCAGGCTGGAAAAATTCCTTTGGTGATCGGAGGCGGACATAACAATTCCTATCCTCTTATTAAAGGCGCAGCCAAAGGATGGCATAAAGCAGGGACCATTCCATTGGCGCAGATCAATTGCATAAATCTTGACGCGCACGCGGATTATCGACCATTAGAAGGCCGTCACAGTGGAAATGCATTTCGTTATGCTGAAGAGGATGGATATCTTCAAAAATATTGCGTGATCGGATTACATGAAAATTATCTACCACAGAATATATGGATAGATATAGTAAACAATCCTTTTATTGATTGCATCACATTTGAAGATATTTTCGTTCATGAAAAAAGAACCTTCCTGCAGGCTGTGGCGCATGCTACCGGTTTTACAGAAGACACACTTACCGGAATCGATATTGATATTGATAGTATTCAAAATACGCTGAGCAGCGCAATGACTCCAATAGGATTTCAACCAATTCATGCCCGGCAATATCTTGCCTTTGCTGCTGCAGATACCAAAGCCGCCTATTTGCATATTTGCGAAGGAGCTACAAGATTAAGTGACGGCAGGACAGATGGAAACAGTGGAAAACTGATTTCTTACCTGGTCAGTGATTTTGTAAAAGGCCATTCAATATGATCGAAAACAAAATGAGATTGTTTTTCTATTTGATCGCTGTGCTAAGTTGAATATCTGCCTGGGAAAATGCTTTTTTGTATCGGCTCCACAACTTCAGCATCTCCGCATTTTTCTTCTCTGCTTTCAATACCTGGTATACACCAAAAAGTGACCAGCCGTTTTCTTTATTATTGGAGAGATCTTTTTCAAATGCTGCTTTCGATTCGGTGAATTTTCCCATTTGAAAAAGAGCATTACCATAATAGGGCCCCGGGTTAAGCATCCAGTCACGCGGTTCATCATATACCATATGTTCCTCGGTATAAACAGCCAGTTCAAATTTTTCCGCCGCCTGATCCATTTTATTTAATTTTTGTGCGATACTGCCGGCAAGTAAATATTCAGCCACTGCGGCTCCATCAATTGCGGGAGAAAATGGAGTGAAGGGCAGATAGAGACTGGAATCCCGCATCAGGATCTGCATCATTCCTAATTCTTCCTGGGCTTCATTAACCCGGGAACTACCTGTAAAAGCCATGCCTCTCCCGAAATGATAAAGAATTCTGGCATAAACCATTTTAGCATCAGGTTCTTTCGCTGCTAATAAATTATTCCATTTTGAAAATCGAACATTAATAAGCGTGGGAGTCATATAAATATATTGCACCAGGTTTCCCATGGGACCTTGAATATCAAGATACTCCGGACGAATGCTTCGAAGCAAGGCATCTGCTATCTTCATAGAATAAGCATATCGTCCGGCCAGCATCGCATTATTTACCTGCATATGAAGGTTATGAATGATGTAGAGAAAATCATTATTCTTTACTGCCTCAAATAATGGAATACTGAGTGTATATTTTTTTACCGCTTCCTCATTCACTTTTACTCCGGCCAGATAATTACCTGTTCTCAGATAAATATGAGAAGG
>JAYTXP010000248.1:0-4962 GCA_043742885.1 Chitinophagaceae bacterium
TGAAATTAGATTCTGTAACAAGAATAGGAGTAGCAAGACGTGAGCCCAACACACCCAGTGCATCTCTAGCATAGGTGCGGTACATTCTTCCTTCAGGACTGATAGAATCGATCAGTTGACTACCATAGGTAGCGAACATAGAAGTTTTATAATCCTGCCACATGGTTCCCACCATTACGCGGGTAGAGAATTTTCCGAAATCTTTTTTCGCTATCGCAGTGATGGTATGATTGTATCCTTTATAATTTCTCCAGTAATTATCCAATGATCCGCGGGTTGTCCTTGCACTTGCTCCTGTAGGTGAACCAGTAGCAGAGGAAAGAGGATGGTAGAAGGTATATCCTTCTGATTTGTATGTATCATATCCAAAACGACCTGATATGGTCAACCATTTGAAAGGGTAGAGATTGATACCACCTGAATAAATGGAACGGGTGGTCTTGTCAAAACCATGATTGTATTTCGTATTGAAAAGAGGGTTGTCTATTTCAGCAGTAGGATCTAAAGCAAGTGTTCCTAATTTATTGCCATCCGCATCTTCAAATGTGGAAATATCTCTGGTAACCGGGAATGTATATAAACCTAACAGAAATCCTCCTGCACTTCTCAGCGCCTTGTCGTTGGTATTATATATATACTGATAAGATGGAGTGATCTCCGCCCATTTACCGATCTTGGTAGAATTGGAGATACGAACATTGTATTTTTTGTATTCATTGGTTGGAACCACCCCTTTATTATTAAAATAAGAACCGGTGGCTTTAAACCCAACATTCTTGAAACCTACATCCGCACTGAGGTTATGAGTCTGAGAAAAACCTGTTTCAAAGAAGGTTCCCACATTATCATATTTTTTTGTACCAGCAGGATACCTTGCTCCAAAATGGCTGAATGCTACTGTGCTGAAGTTATTGCTACTTACACCGTTTGCGCCAGGTGCGAAATCGTTATTTAAATCAGCATAACGTGTGATCTTCTGTACCCGGAAATTGTTGTCATACTGAAAGCTGATCTTACCGGCAACTGCTTTTTTAGTAGTGATCACGATAGCACCAGAACTAGCCTGGCTGCCATAAAGCGCTGTAGCCTCCGGACCTTTTAGTACAGTAACTGACTCAATATCGTTGGGGTTAAGATCGGCAATACGATTGGTATAATCGCTGTTACGGTTTGGACGGTCTGAAGCAAGACCTAAACCGGAACCACCATTGGAAGTTTCATTGATGGTCTGGTTATCGAGGATGATACCATCCACAACAAACAGCGGTTGGTTGCTACCGGTAAGGGAGTTAAATCCTCTTAATACGATGGAAGAGGAGGCTCCTGCTGCACCATTAGTTGGTGTAATGGTCAAACCCGCTACACGACCCTGCAAGCTGTTAAGAAAATTCTCTCTCTGGGTTTCGGCGATCTCTTTACCAGTTACGGCCTGAGTAGAATAACCCAGCGAACGGGGTGACCTTTTTATGTCCATGGCAGTAACTACCACTTCACCCATTGTGTTATCGGCGGTTTTCATCGATACCCCTAAGGTTCCACCATCACCCGGTTTTATTTCCGAGGTCATGTAACCCACATAAGAGATCTGTAATGTTTCACCGGTGTTTACTTTGATGCTGAATTTACCATTCGCATCTGAAGTAACAATACGGCGGGAGCCTTTTACCCTGATGGTAACACCGGCAAGTGGTGTCTTATTGTCCTCTGAGACGATAGTACCGGTGATCGTTTTTTCCTGTGCCTGCACAAACTGAGGCAACAGCAGCAACGCCATCGATAAAACAAAGAACAATCGGAGAATTTTTCTCATAGCTGTTTTTTTTGGTATAATTAATAATAAGCGGTTCTACTTTTTTATGCTATCAGAACACCTGCATCCTGATAGGGTTTTAACAATGGATCATTGGCTGGTAATTCGGTGATCAGCATATCAATGTCCTGCAATCCGCAGACCCTGATAGGCTGTACTGAATTAACTTTTTCTGAAATGCCGAGACAAACTACTTTTTTTGAAGAACTGATCATGGCTTTTTTCAACTCTACTACTTCCCAGTCGTTGTCAGTAACTCCATTTTCAATGTCAATAGCGTTAGTGCCGAGAAAACATATATCTGCTTTAACTTCTTTAATACGGGCAATGGCCTGGGCACCTACTGTGATCTTAGAATTCTTAGAGATACGGTCGCCGATCATGATCACCTCAATATTGGGGTGATGCATATATTCCAGAATAGCAGGAATGCTACCTGATATAAAAGTCGCTCTGAGTTGTGGTGGAAGCATTCTGGCCATTTCAATAATGGTAGTGCCTCCGCTGGTAAGAATGAACATTCCGTTACTGATAAGATCAATTGCCTTGCTTGCGATCGTCTTTTTATTCTGCTGTGAGTAAACGCTGTTCGTTGGAAAATATACCTGGTTGAATGAAGGCGACAAGGCTCCGCCATGCACTTTAATTATTTTTCCTTCATCGGCCAGCTCCTGCAAGTCTCTTCGAATAGTATCTTCCGACACCCTGATCTCCTGACAAAGGGAGGAAGAGAGAACTTTATTATGCAGATTTACCTGATGAAGGATATATGCCTGCCTTTCCTTCTTAAGCATTCGTTAAATTTGGTGGTCTAATGTAAGTGAAATTCCCGCACAAAAACGCAGAAAGCCGAAAATATTTGCAGAATGGGGATTGTTTGGGGAAACTGAGGAAGGTTGAGGGTTGAGAGTTGAGAGTTGAGAGGTTGATGAGTTGAGAGGTTGAGAGGTTGAGAGGGTTGAGAAGGTTTAGGAAGATGCCCTGAGGCACTACAAGGGTTGAGAAGCTGGTGGCCTGCTGGCAGGCTAAGCGAAATAAATTTATTTATATGTTTATAGAATGATAACCATTAAGTTATACACAAAAATCCCGGCTTATTGGTGCCGGGACTTACATTCTTCTACTGCTTCATTCACTATTCACTATTGACCATTCACTTCTTTCTGCTTACTTTCCAAACGTAAACCGCGCACTCAACCCAATAGCGGCCGGTTCAAAATTAATATCGCTTACCAGATTCAATTCCGGTTTCCAATCAAGTGAAATATTTAAAGGAATGCCGCTGAATTTATAATCCAATCCAATAATACCCATTCCTCCCAATTGAGGGTCGGATTCATTTCGTTGTTTATTGGGATTATAAACTTTCTTAAATCCCAGGTAAGCGCCTGCACCATAAAAATATTGAAGTCCTTCTGCTGCCAATGGTTTATGTAACTCGATCAAAGCACCAATGGCAACCGGATCACCAAATGAAAATAAGACCTCAACAGCTGTTTTTTCTGAAATAAATTGTTTGAAAGAAATAGAATTATTCACCGAAGCGGCGGCACTGCTAAGTCGCACACCAAGAGCTGATTTATAGGCCTGCGCCTGCAGCATATTGGCACTTGTGAATATGAATAAGAGGGAAACTAAAAAGATGATTCGTTTCATGGTTTATTTATTTTCCCCTTGATAACGTAAAACTGTGCCAGTAAAGGTTAAAGGAAATGCTAATGTTTGGTGTTGGGGAGGTTGAGAAAGTTGAGAGGGTTGAGAGGGTTGGGCCGTTGACTGTTGAGACAATGGACTCTTCCCGATCACTCAAACAACTCGAATCTCGTCTTCGGCCTCCGGTTGTCCAGCCATTGAAAACCGGGAAGGCGCATTTCGGTGGGGGATTTTTGACGGATGGGCCAGATGGTGCCGGTGACAGCACTGCGAAAAACAACTTTATGTAATTCTTTTTCCTGGAAATAAATATCCATAACATCAGACTTGGATTCATTGATGCCGGTGAAGGCGCTATCCTCATCCTGTATATAATAAATACAATTCGCGAAACCTGCGGCTCTTACGGAATCAATATTTCCTTCCCTGAAATAGGCGTCCATTCGGGTTGAGCTGATCTGGTTATATAATTCATTGGCCACCTTATTGATCATGAAACTATTTTCAAAGACCTTCATGCGGTCGGCTTTTTTATTTTTTGTTATCACATAGATCGTGTCGCCGGTGATCTGACTTTCCTTGGCCCATACAACAGGTTTCTGATATAAACGGAATGTTGAATCGCGGAAAGAATAAAAAAGACTATCACTGGCGGCCTGCAATGAATCGGAGAATATTCTGACATGCCTGTATGCTTCGAGATAACGATTGGTACTATCCATTGTATTTATAACCACCACTTTTGTTCCCTTAACCGTATCCTTTACCAATGAATCTTTTTTATAGAGATCACTGAGCCTTGCAGAAAACAATGTATCTGCAGCAATATAAATAGAATCATCATTTTGTTTGATGATCATTAATGGCTTTCTGGTTGCCAGCAATCTTTCATTTTTATTGTCTCTCAATACTTCTCCTGCAAGAATAGTAGTTCCTTGCGCAGAATCCACGATCACTACATTTCCTGTTGCCTGCGATTGCCCTAAACTATCGTCAAAAGCTACCCTGTTTCCGATGATGGTCATCTTGCCATCATGTATCACAGGTCTTTGGCCAAACTCTGCTTTTCCCCTGGCAAGATCATAAAAGCCTTCTTTAGTCTCAATGGTCCTGCCAGAACTATCCTTAATAAATGTTTTGGAAATAAATCGGGTGATCTGTGTTTGTGTATTATATAATAATGAATCGGTTGTGATTGTATAACCCGGATCTACCAGGGTCACCTTATTTTTAAAATATACATCATGCAGATCTGAATAATACCAGCCTTCCTGACTTACCAACGTGGTTTTCTTATTGATCACTTTACCTCCATGCTTATAAATACCCAGGTTGGTATTCATATCATATTCCAGATCGGGAGTGGTAAGTGTACCTTTTCCATCGGTTAATCTTACTCCACCATCGAGATAGGCAATGCGTTTATCGGTGAGATATAATAAATGACTGGAATAAACATTTGTAGTATCGGAGTCGTTTATATGTACCCCTCCCCAGGC
>JAYTXP010000249.1:0-1846 GCA_043742885.1 Chitinophagaceae bacterium
TCCAGCACTTCCTTCATATTTCGATATTGCTCAGTCACAGTAAAATCAAATGTAGCCTTAGAATAAGTTCTGATCCTTTCTTCAATTTGTGTACGCAGATAATCTTCTTTTTTTTTCAAACCATCGGTATCGAAATCCCGAATGATAAATTCAATAGTGCATTTTTCCGCTATACCTTCCAGTCTTACAGGATGAATGAAACCTCTTTTTCCATCAGTTGATTCGGGTGAAAGTCGGTCCTTGGGAAGAAAAGCGAGAATTTCTCCTGCAACCTTCATGGCATTTATCATTTTCCCTTTGGCATATCCCGGATGCGCGATCACACCATGTATCACTACGGTAACGCCATCAGCACTGAAGGTCTCATCTTCCAGTGAACCAGCTTCCCCCCCATCCAGAGTAAATCCAAAATCGGCGCCTACCTTTTTAATATCCACTTTCGCTGTTCCTTTTCCAACTTCTTCATCAGGAGTGAATAGAATTTTTACTTCCCCATGTTCAATTCCAGGATGTGTGATCAAAAAATTAGCCAGGTCCATGATCTCCGCTACCCCGGCTTTATCATCAGAGCCCAAAAGAGTTTTTCCACTTGCCGTTATTATATCATTTCCTATCTGGGTTTCCAGATAAGGATATTCACTCATCCGTAAAACCTGGCTTTTATCATCAGGGAGTACGATATCCTGTCCCTGGTAATTTTGGTGAAGAATTGGGCGAACATCCGTTCCGCTGCAATCCGGCGCCGTATCAACGTGCGCACAAAAACAGATCACCGGTGTTTTCTTTTTTGTATTCGAAGGAATAGTGCCGTATACATAGGCCCATTCGTCCATATGCGCATCAGCGATGCCCATCTCTTTTAGTTCTCTAGCCAGTATAGAAGAAAGGTTCTTTTGCTTTTCTGTGGTAGGAAAATTTGAAGATTGCGGGTCGCTTTGGGTATCGATCTGCACATATTTCATAAATCGTTCTGCCGCTGTAAAATTGTAATTATCAAACATAAACGGGGATTTGGGGTATCGAATATACGATTAAACGTCCGGTCATTTTTGTTAAAACAAATAAAGTCTATACCTTATATGCTTAAACAAAACTAACCGTCATGAAAAAATGGTTGATCGGTTCCCTGGTCGGAGCCATATTGGTCTTCGGCTGGCAGGCCCTCTCGCACACCGTATTGGGCATTCACAACAACGACATGAAATATACTTCTGCTCAAACAGAAGTACTTGCAAACCTTACTTCCAATCTAAAAGAGGATGGCGCCTATATGGTACCCAATGCCAGTACTCCGGTAGAAATGCAAAAAGTAATGGAAGATAATGCAGGCAAACCATGGGCTTCCATTATATATCATAGTTCCCTGTCAAACGACATGGTTACTCATATGATTCGTGGATTCCTGGTCTGTATATTTCTTGTTATTGTGCTGATCTACCTGCTTACCCGCGGCGGTACGCCTACCAGCGTACGTATAATTGGGGGTTCTGTTGCTCTCGGATTAGCCTATTGGTTGCAGGGACCTTATACAGGACATATCTGGTATGAATTGCCCTGGCATATGATTAAAGGAGATCTGATCGATTCATTGACAGCCTGGACCCTTTGTGGGCTTTGGTTGAGCTGGTGGCTTACCCGTAAACCCAGTCGTCCTTCCGCTTCCATTTGACCTTTTGAATAGAAAAGAAAAGTCCATAGTGAGTTCACTGTGGACTTTCTTATTTTAATATAACACTATGCAGTTAATTCATCAGGGCATAATGATCAGCGGTTTTCCGCCGGAGATCTCCATTAATTCAAGATCAAAGATCAGATCCTTGCCTGCCAGTGGATGATTGGCATCAAG
>JAYTXP010000250.1:0-11107 GCA_043742885.1 Chitinophagaceae bacterium
CTAAAGAATAAACAAGTAAAAAAGATCATACTTACCCGTCCTGCAGTAGAAGCGGGAGAAAGTCTGGGATTTCTTCCTGGTGATTTGAAGGAGAAGATCGATCCCTACCTGCGTCCGCTATATGATGCCCTGGATGATATGATTCCTGCTGATAAGCTGGGTTATTATATGACCACGCGTACCATTGAAATTGCTCCTCTGGCATATATGCGCGGTCGTACATTAGACAACGCGTTTATTTTGCTTGATGAAGCGCAGAATGCAACAGACCTCCAGTTAAAAATGTTTCTTACCCGTATTGGTGCCAATGCGAAAGCCATTATTACAGGTGATATGACCCAAGTTGACCTTCCGAGGCATCAACGCAGTGGTTTGATCACTGCAGTAAGGATCCTGAAGAATATTGATGGTATCGCTCATATTGAACTGGATGAAGAAGATGTGGTAAGGCATCGGTTGGTGAAGCATATCATTCGCGCTTACAATGCGGAACAACCTCAGGATGGCCGATGAGGCAGTACTAATTCCTTAACTTGCGTTCATGAAATCCCTTTCACGTTTATTCCTGATCGGATTGATCGCATTCTCATGTAAAGCCTCCGAAAGAGAAAGCAGCGACAGCGATGTTGATGCGGCCAGAAATTTTATCCGGGCTGCATTAGATGGTAAGTTCAAAGATGCCCGCACTTATATGATTCAGGATTCAGTGAACATGGAATACCTGGAAATTGCCGAACGCTCCTATCAGCGATCCGACGTCTTCACAAGAAATGGATATCGAGCTTCTTCCATTAATATCCACGAAGTAAAAGAACCTTTTCGCGATTCTATTTCGGTTGTTATCTTTTCTAATTCGTATAAGAATGATCATGATACACTGAAAGTGATACATAAAAATGGTCAATGGCTTGTAGATCTGAAATACCTTTTTGAACATGACCAGGATACCTCCTTTAATAAGATCATCAAAACCGATACGTTGCAAAAATGAAGCAATTATTGCTTGTAGGTTTAGGAGGCGGACTGGGATCCATGGCCCGTTATGTTTTCCAGCGATGGACCAACAATAATTTTTTACACTCCTTCCCCTGGGGAACTTTCGGTGTCAATGTGATCGGTTGTTTTCTGATCGGTTTATTCTGGGGACTTAGCTTCAAAGGATTTGACAACAATGAGCAGTGGAAACTATTTCTGATGACAGGCATTTGCGGTGGGTTTACTACTTTCTCTGCCTTCACCCTGGATGGAGTTGGTTTGATCCGCGAACAGCGATACCTTTTGTTTTTTGGTTACCTGGCAGCCTCTGTTGTAATTGGATTATTAGCGACCTTTGCAGGGATGAAGCTGGTCAGATAAACAGACTTAAAGAATAATTTCTCACTCATGGATCAATCAAATAAAATGACTACACAAATCATCCTTATAGCCCTGCTTATTGGGCTGTCGGCAGGTGTATTAAGTGGACTGGTGGGAGTTGGCGGAGGGATCATCATGGTACCCGCACTGGTATTCGCTTTAAAATATACACAGCATCAGGCCCAGGGAACTTCCCTTGCAGTATTAACACTTCCTGTTGTGATCATTGCATCCTTTTACTATTATCACCAATGCCAGCGTGCAGGCACACCAATAGATCTCAAGATCGTTGGCCTTTTAGCTTTGGGATTTTTAGTAGGGGGGTTTTTCGGAAGTAAATTGGCTTTATCTATACCTGAAGACACTTTAAAAAAAGTATTTGCCCTGATACTTTTATATACGGCAATAAAAATGGTAGGCTGGGATAGTCTTTTTTTAAAATGGGTAAAAGGATTGGCTAGTTAATTCAATCTAATATTCTTCTGATCGCCCGCAGTTTTTGCATCCTTACTCCTGTCTCCATATTGATCACCGATTTTTTATCAATTTGGTCAATTCGCACCTGACCTGATGAATGAATGATCTGGTCATTGTCAAGAAGAATACCTACATGCACGATATCTTCTTTATTATCAAAAAATGCCAGATCCCCGGCCCTTGCTTCTTTTAATTTTTTGACCGGTTCACCCACCTGCGCCTGCTGCCATGCATCACGAGGCAGACCAACTCCAATCATTTTCATCATCAATTGTACAAATCCGCTGCAATCCACGCCAAGAACAGTTCGCCCACCCCAGAGATAGGGTGCCTGCAACCAGGACCGACTAAGATCAAGAATATTTTTTATACTTTTTTCTTGTAAATCGCTGTTCCATGATGAACCTTCATACGTATATTCCAACTCTCCTATTTGCCCCTTCCCATTTTCAAATAGCGGAAGAGAAGAACCAAAAGGTATATTCATTTTCTTTGTTCCAATGTAAATCGTATTGAGCAAACCGGTTGTTACCATAGCGCTTCTCGTTTTCGCAGGTCCCTCCTCTGTAAAATGTACCAGGGTTCGGGTGATCCATCCTTCATAATCATCATGCAGGGATCTGACCTTTAGCCAAAGTGGCCCTTTTTCTTTCAGAACTTCCATGGTTTCGCCAAACAATAATTGATTGACCATTTCTTTTCGATGATCAGGCCTTCGGCGAAGGGGGGCGGCTGGGTAGATTATTGTAGCAAACATCGTTAGGTTGAAGGTTGAAAATTAAATTTATGAAATAGTTGCATCAAATTACTATACAAAAACCCTGTTGTTTCAAATGTAAATTGAATCCCAAACCCTTAACCTTCAACTTTAAACTCTGCCTGTCGCCAGGGAGGCTCTAAACATTTAGAATTATATTGCAATCTTGAAACCAAATTCTTCAACCCTCACTGACCAGGAGTTGCTGCAGCAGTTCAACACCGACCAGAATAATGAATGGTTGGGCATTTTGTTGCAGCGATATACCCTACTGCTGTTGGGTGTTTGTATGAAGTATTTGAAGAATGAAGAAGAAGCCCGGGATAGTGTTCAGCAGATCTTTCTGAAAGTGATCCTGGAATTGCAGAAATACAAAGTGGCATATTTTAAGTCATGGTTATACATGGTGGCGAAGAATCATTGCCTGATGATCATAAGAGAAAGACAGGGAAAACAGATCGTAGAGATCACCGACCGAACCCAGTTGGTAAATGAGGAAAAAGACAAGAAGCAGCTTCAGGATGAGGATCTGACCATGGATCTGATGGCGGAATCGCTTAAAGAACTGAATCCTGAACAGCAGCAATGTGTAACTTTATTTTATCTTGATAAAAAAAGCTATCAGGAGATCACTGAGACCACCGGCTATACTCTTTTACAGGTAAAAAGCTATATTCAGAACGGAAAACGTAATCTGAAACTGCTGATTGATAAAAAATTGAGTCTTAAAAACGGCAATCATGGCCGATAATTTAAAGGACATATTATCCCATCTTAATTCCAATGTGGATCAGGAAACGCTTTTGTTGTACCTGCAGGGAAAGCTATCTGAAGAAAAGAAGAATGAAATAGAAAAGCAAATACTCAAAGATGAATTCAATGAAGAAGCCTTTGAAGGCCTTGATTCATTTAAGGACAAAGAGCAACTAACCTATATGGTGGAGGCCCTGAACAGGGACCTGAAAAAAAAGACAGCAAAGAAAAAAGAACGCCGGGAGAAACTTCGTATCAAGGATCAGCCTTGGGTGTATGTTTCTATTTTAATATTTTTATTGCTGATTGCTATTTCAGTGATATTTATTTTAAGGTTGAGAAGTTGAGCGCTTCGCTGTTAAGGACCTTTGGCTGTTGAGCTGTTGAGCTGTTGAGAGGTTGAGCGATCAGTCTGTTTTAGGAAGCTACCCTCAACTTCTCAACCTCTCAACCACTCAACTTCTCTAATAAAGTTTCTTCCCTTCCCAATTCTTCCAATCTTCAAAAACCTGTTCCGCCTCTGTATGCGGGTGATGAATAAAAGGGATCTTTCTTTCTTCCATGGCAGTATTAATTTCGCCATAGATAAAATTATCATCAAAATCTATGTCTGCTGCCTGTTGTTTTGTATTCGCGTATACTACCCTGCTGGGTCTTGCCCAATAAATGGCTCCGAGGCACATAGGGCAAGGTTCGCAACTGGTAAAAAGCTCACAGCCTTCCAGTTGATAATCGTTCAGATGTTTGCAGGCATTTCTAATGGCGACTACCTCTGCATGAGCAGTAGGGTCATTGGTAGAAGTGACCTGGTTAGAGCCCTCACCCACAATCTCCTCTCCTTTTACAATGATGCAGCCAAAAGGACCGCCTTTTCCACTCATCATTCCCTGTCGGGCCAATTCTATCGCACGCGAAAGAAACTTTGCATCCCTTTCGTTATTCGTTGAATTTTCCATTTTGCAAAATTAATTTGTTTTTTTTAACACCCAACAAACTCCTCAAAAGCTAAACCTCCATTAAATTCCTTCCCAGATCTCCCATGCAAACTCTTCCAACGAAGGATCTCTGGCACCCATTAACAACACAACACAATGTTCAGTAAAATGAGGCCGCATCGTTTCCAGTAAATTTTTCCTGTCTTCTACAAAAAAAGCATTCTTACCAGTTTGTCGGATATCCTTTATCAGATCGTTTGCTGAAATATCTTTTGTCGCTGTTCCCCCCGCATAAAAAATCTCACTCATCCATATCTCATCTTCGGGTCTTAATGCCTGGCTTATTTCTTTTACAAAATCATCCCGAAGAAATTTCGTGGGTTTATATCCATGTGGCTGTAACCAGGCGATCACTTTTTTTGCTATAGGCTGACAGGCACGAATAGCAGCCGCACATTTCACAGGATTATGCGCGAAATCATCGATCAGCATGATACCGTTCTTCTCACCATAGACCTGTACCCTTCGATAAATTCCTTTATAATTTTCCAGCGCTTCGGCAGCAATATCAGTAGAGATACCAAGTTGACTTATTACAGCTACTGCCGCTACCGCATTTTCCATATTGTGTTTTCCAGGCAAATTCATTTTAAACGAAGTTTCCCCAATGGAAAAAGAGATCATCAATCCGTTTTGCAGAAATCCGGCGGCTATATGTTTTGCCTTTGCCAGTTCTCCAATACCAAAATCATTTTCCCGGTTTTGAGACAATGATGCTGATAACTCATGAGAAGCATTAACTATAAAATGCCGGCTGTTCGCTTTGAAAATTTTAAATATCCGCATTAACTCATCGATCTCCTGGTGATCTTTATCAATATTCAACAGCAAGCCAATCTCAGACTTGTATTGCACAATGGAACCATCGCTTTCATCAGCCTCTATTACCAGCCATTCTCCTCTTCCAAGCTTGGCATTACCAATCTTCCCTTCTTTCATTATGCTAATCAGTCCGGCCCCACTTATGATACCCGGCTCCAGACCTGCATGTTCCATTATCTCAAATATCATTGCCGAACTAGTACTTTTTCCTGATGTACCACCAACTGCAATCGTTTTTTTGCTCTTCGCTATCAGGGCCAGTAATTCAGATCTTTTCAATATCGGGATACCCAACTCCATCGCTTTTTTAACCTCCACTACTGTGTCTTCAATAGCCGTAGAAACAATGATCAGGTCAGTTTCATTTGTTATACCGTCACCATTTTGTTCGAAACAAGAGATGCCTTCGTTTTCGAGTTTTTGTCTTGTCTCATTATAAACTCCGGAAACGAAAAACCGATCACTGCCGGACACCTTCATACCAGAATCCTGAAGGTACTGAGCCAATGCGCTCATACCCGATCCGGCAATACCGATAAAAAAAGGTTGTTTGAAATCAAGGATGGATGAAATCATGTACAAATAAACGCATTATTAAAGAAGGATTTTCATGCCGGCCTGCGTCAATTCATTCAGATTGGTAAAAAACATTGTATTTTAAACTCTTCAAACAAAAAGAGGTCTTTGACCGAATAACACAGCATCCATGAGCAAATCCACCACTATAAAAAATGCTATGCTGCTTTTCGCGGGCAGCTTTCTTTTCCTTTTTTCTTCCTGTAAAAAATCCGATACCGGAACAGGTGGATCGAATACTACGGACCCCATTGCAGCCGCATTGAACTTGCCATCCACACCTTTTAATTATGCCAACCCCAATTTGCCTGGTTACCTGACTAATCCTGCTATAACCGGCCAGATAAATACACCGGGGAATAATCCCATTACTGATAATGGAGCCACACTGGGCCGGGTACTTTTTTATGATAAAAATCTTTCCATTAATAATACCGTGGCCTGTGCTTCCTGCCATAAACAAAACCTGGGTTTTACAGATAATGTTGTAAAAAGTCAGGGCTTTAATGGCGGACCTACTGTTCGTCATTCCATGGGATTGACCGATGCAAAATATTATCCTAATGGTCGTTTTTTCTGGGATCAGCGTGCTGTCACACTTGAGGATCAGGTTCTACGCCCTATCCAGGATGCAGTGGAAATGGGAATGACGCTTACTGATCTGGTGATCAAATTAAAAACAAAGGCCTATTATTCTCCTCTTTTTAAAAATGCCTTTGGCGATGAAAATATTAGCAGTGAAAGAATATCATTGGCCCTCGCGCAATTCGTGCGATCCATTGTTTCTTATCAAACCAAATTTGATGCAGGAAGAACCGCAATCCCTCCTGGTCCATTACCTCCAAATCCAAGCTTTCCAAATTATACAGCGGAAGAAAATCGTGGTCTGCAAATATTTTTCGGACCAGCAGGTGGTTGTGCAGGTTGTCATGGCACAGAAACTTTTACTGCTCCTTTAGAAAAAAACAATGGACTTGATTTAACCACTACCGATGCAGGTTTTGGAACGGTTACAGGTAATCCTGCCGACAACGGACTTTTTAAAGTGGGCTCCTTACGTAATATTGAATTGGGTGCTCCTTATATGCATGATGGAAGATTTACCACACTTGACCAGGTTGTAGAACATTATAGTTCAGGAGTAAAAGCGCATCCGAATCTTTCTGCACAGTTAAAATTGCCAAATGGGCAACCAAGACTTGCCAACTTTACCGCAGCGGATAAAGCAGCCCTGGTGGCCTTTTTAAAAACGCTTACTGATCAGGCAATGGTGACTGACGCGAAGTATTCTAATCCGTTTAAGTAAGAAAGAATTATTTATTATATTATTTTCCCCTCAACATCTCTGCATAATTCAATCCCTTCCTCATTCCTTCAACAGCCCGGGTGATACGACTGACTCTTGTATCCTGCCCTTTGGCGCTGTCGATCCATTTACTGTAATATTTTTGGTGAGAAGGAGGTGATTTATATTTGTCATCGCATTTCTGATCATATTGGCCTGGGGCATTACAGAACCCATTCTAATGATGAAGCTACCGCCTATCATGCAAAGAAAAAAGTGAGCCTGGCCGAAGCTCAAAAGTTAAATGAAACTAAATATAAGGACCGTTCGTAAAATATTCTAACTCCGGTAAGGGTGGTTATCTACTTTTGCGCCACCAACGCATGAAACAAATTCTTAGATCTGCCATCCTCCACTTCCTGGTATTATTTTTTGCGCACCTATCTTCTCAGGCGCAGGAAGTAACTGTCAGTTTTAAAATTACAAACAAGAAAAAAGAGCCGGTTCCTTATGCCAATTTTCAATTGGTGAACAGAACCGATAGCAGCCAGAAATTGATTCGAGCTGCCGACAGTACCGGAAAAGTAAAATTTGAACTGAAGAAAGGGGGTCAGTATGACCTGACCATTAGCTCTGCCAATTATAAGACTATAGATAAGGGTCTTCTGGTTCGCGGAGATCAGACCGTTTTCCAGTTCGTGGCTGAGCCAATGGAAAAAACACTGGAGGGCGTAGTGGTCCGCAGCCGCAAGCCATTAATGAAACAGGAGGAAGACAAACTGGTGGTGGATCCTGAAAACCTGGTAGCTGCTTCTTCCAATGGCTATGAGGTCATTGAAAAAACACCCGGCCTTTTCGTTGATCAGGACGGTAATGTTTATATCAGCAGTATGACACCCGCCACAGTACAGATCAATGGCAGGGATATGAAAATGAGCGCTGCAGATGTTGCCACTATGCTGAAGAATTTACCTCCCAATGCCATCCAAAAAATTGAGATCGTGAAAACGCCTTCGGCTCGGTATGAAGCATCAGGGGGTGGTGGTATTGTAAACGTAGTTTTGAAAAAAGGAGTTAAGATCGGAATGACCGGTTCGGTAAATGGCGGATGGCAGCAGGGAAAATATGGAAATGGAAATATTGGACTTAGTCTGAATAATAATACCGGAAAAAGAAATTACAGTTTTAATATCAGCTATAATCGCCGCAATAATTTTGAGCGGATCTATACCGAAAGGATATTCGCACCAGATTCATTATTAAAACAGGATGCCGCTACAGTATATCCCGGAAACGCGTTCTATTCATCATTCAGCATGACCTGGCAATTAAGTAAAAAATTTGAGCTGACCTATGATGCAGAAGGCACTTATAATAATTTCAACAACCGATCAAATAACAGCAACCTGCTGCTGAAAAATTCTACTAATACTATTTTCAGCAATAGTTTGAATAATGTAAAAAACAAGGGACATTCTCTTTCCTATGGCAGTGGAATGGAAACCAAGTATATGATCGATACCCTGGGATCTGAATGGACAAATGATACTTATTTCCGTCATTCAGAGGATGAAGGCAATCAGGTCTTTGTTACTAATTACAGTTTGCCATTGATACCGGTTTTCGGTGGAGATGGGATCAATCATTCTTACAGGAATTTTTTCACTGGCAGATCCGATCTTAAATTAAAATGGAAGAAAAAGATCACACTGGAAACAGGTGTACAGTCTACAGTACTAAAATTTAAAAATCAGTCTGATTATTTTAAAGAACAATCTGGCAACAGGCAGAAAGATGCAGCCCGAACCAATAGTTTCAAATACAGTCAGAATATAAACTCGCTTTATTTACAGGGAACCAAATCATTTAAAAAGGATCTGGTTTTGAAATTAGGTGCCCGCCTGGAAAATACAAACATGGAAGGAAGACAGATCTTTCCGGGAGATACTTCCTTCAGTATTCATCGTACCGACCTGTTTCCTTATATATATCTGAGCAAGCCTTTGTTAAAGATCATGAGCTATGAATTAAGAGGATACCTGGTATACAGAAGGAGTATACGTCGTCCGGGCTATGATCAGCTGAATCCATATTCGAGATATGTGGACCAATATTTAACGGAGACAGGAAATCCTGCATTACGTCCGCAATTCACAAATAATTTTGAAGTGAATGTCAGCGTAGATGAAAAGCCCATATTGGCTCTTGGATTGAATGATACCAAAGACATATTTACTAACGTGATTTATCAGGCAGATAGCAGCAGAAGTCAGGCTTATAGAACGTATGATAATTTAGGTTCCAATAAAGAATGGTATTTCCGTGCTATTGGTGCATTACCACCGGGAGGAAAGTATTTCATTGTACTCGGAACACAGTATAATCATAATCTATATGATGGTATTTATGAGGGCAAACCGCTTTCATTTTCCCGGGGGACATGGAGTTTCTTTTCTTATCAAACATTCAGACTGGACCAGCGCTCGGTGATAACATTAAATGGCTTTGTACGTTTTCGCGGACAGCAGCAGTTCTATGAGTTAAGCAGTTTCGGCGCGCTGAATATGAGCGTGAACAGAAAATGCTTTAAGGACAAACTGATCATTACTTTTAGTGGCAATGATATTCTTCGCACTAATAAAAATGATTTCCTGATCAGACAGGGTTCGGTTAATGCAACTGGCTTCAGGCTTTCAGATACCCGAAGGTTTGGATTGAATATTCGCTATGCGTTTGGGGTAAAGAAAAAAGAAGAGAATAAATTTTTGAATATTGAGCAACCTGATTAGAGGGGTTTAGAGATTGAGATGGTTAAGAAAGTTGAGGGGGCTTAAGTGTTGCCGACTCCTGACTCCCAACTCGATAACTACCTAACAAAAATAAAACAGCACACTCTTGCCAAATTTCCCTATCTTTGTCAGGTCAATTTGAGCATCGATAGTAAGTGAACGATCCTGCTACGCATTTTTCTGCTAATAGTTAGTCTTCTTTACGCCTCGCTTTCTCAAGTATTTTTTTAATATCAATTTTTTATCAGATGAACATTTATGTTTCAAACCTGAGCTTCGCCGTACAAGACGAAGATCTGCAGAGCTATTTCGCTGAATATGGCGAAGTTTCTTCCGCAAAAGTAATTATGGACAAATTCACTAACCGCAGCAAAGGTTTCGGTTTTGTGGAAATGAGTGATGACACCGCTGCCCAGAAAGCAATCGCTGAACTGGATGGCGCAATGGTAGACGGTCGCGCAATTCGCGTGAACGTTGCTAAGCCTAAAGAAGACAGACCAAAAAGGTCTTTCTCCGGTAACGGTGGTGGAGGCGGTGGAAACCGTTCTTTCTCCGGTAACGGTGGAGGCGGTGGAAACCGTTGGTAATTGTCTAAACGACCAATAAAAAACCCCGTAGCAAATGCTACGGGGTTTTTTTATACTTGTTCTTTTATAAATTTAATTAAGCTCTCTGCTTCGCTCTTGCTGGTGCTTTTGCTTTAGTAGCAGTAGATTTTGACTTTGATTTTCTTAACGCTGATTGAATAGCCGCGCTTAGATTGGCAAAAGTTGGTTTAACCGTTACCGGTACATCATTCACAAAAAATGCGGGAATCTCTTTGATACCGCGGTTATGGCCTTCTTTAATATCATCTTGTACCTGCCAGCCATAAACACCATTCACCAGTTCTTCCAGGAATTTTTTATTCTTAACGCCTGCCTCTTTACTATGCAGTTTCAAACTGGTAGTTCCCAGGGTGCGACGGTTTTGAAATAACACATTATGCATTTCCCAGAATTTACCTTCCTGCGCAGCACCAACAGCCGATTCGCTGGCCTTCAAACTGCGTTGATGGATCATGGTCAGAGGGAAATGACGGAATTGGAAACGAATCTTACCATCAAATTCTTCCAGTATCTGTTTTACCACTTCATTTACTTTCGCACATTCTTCGCTTTCGTATTCCCCAAATTCAATGAGGGTTACAGCTGCATCTATATTACCAACAAAAATCTCTTCCGGTCCAATAATTATAATATCTTCTTTTTTGAGCGCCATTTTCTGAGTCTTTTTATTCAGGTCAGGGAATTTTTCC
>JAYTXP010000251.1:0-9142 GCA_043742885.1 Chitinophagaceae bacterium
GGACTTTTTATTATTTTTCTGAATTCATCAAGCTTCAGTGGCACTTTCTGCCAGCAGTGTTACCTTATTATTCAGCACCTCTACAAATCCACCAGTAATATCAAAGCTCAGGGTTGAATTAGATTTGTCCTTCAGCACTTTTACTTTTCCCGCACGCAATGCACTTAATAAAGGCGCGTGTTTATTCAGCACTTCGAACATACCGCTAATGCCAGGCATCAATACGCCATAAACGTTTCCTGAATAAATTTTTCTCTCCGGGGTTAATATCTCTAAAGTCATAATGGTTATTCTTATGCCTGGGCCATCAGTTTCTTTCCTTTCTCTATCGCGTCATCAATACTTCCTACAAGGTTGAATGCCGCTTCCGGATATTCATCCACTTCACCGTCCATGATCATGTTGAATCCGCGAATGGTTTCTTCAATAGGAACCAGTACACCCTTCAATCCGGTAAATGCTTCTGCCACATGAAAAGGCTGGGAAAGGAAACGTTGAACTTTACGCGCTCTTTGTACTATCATTTTATCTTCATCACTTAATTCATCCATACCGAGGATCGCGATAATATCCTGCAATTCCTTATAACGCTGAAGCATTGATTTTACACGGTTGGCACAATCATAGTGCACATCGCCGACAACCTGTGGAGAAAGGATCCTTGAAGTTGAATCCAATGGATCCACCGCAGGATAAATTCCAAGGTCAGCGATCTTCCGAGACAATACAGTAGTTGCATCCAGGTGAGCGAAGGTGGTTGCAGGAGCCGGATCGGTAAGGTCATCTGCAGGAACGTAAACTGCCTGAACAGAAGTGATCGAACCATTTTTTGTAGAGGTGATCCTTTCCTGCATGATTCCCATTTCAGTAGCAAGCGTAGGCTGATAACCCACGGCGGAAGGCATACGACCTAATAAAGCGGATACCTCAGAACCTGCCTGTGTAAAACGGAAGATATTGTCTACGAAGAAAAGAATATCCCGGCCCTTACCCTGTCCATCACCATCACGATAATATTCAGCAATGGTAAGTCCGCTAAGCGCTACTCTTGCACGGGCTCCCGGAGGTTCATTCATCTGTCCGAAAACAAATGTTGCTTTTGACTCAGCAAGTTCCTTCATATCAACTTTAGAAAGATCCCATCCACCCTGTTCCATACTATGTTTAAAGGCATCACCATATTTCATGATACCTGCTTCGATCATTTCACGCATCAGGTCATTTCCTTCACGGGTTCTTTCACCAACCCCGGCAAATACTGATACACCGGAATACGATTTCGCAATATTGTTGATCAATTCCTGAATCAATACTGTCTTACCCACGCCTGCACCACCAAACAATCCGATCTTACCACCTTTTGCATAAGGCTCGATCAGATCGATCACTTTAATACCAGTGAATAAAACTTCAGAAGCAGTGCTCAGGTTTTCGAAAGCGGGAGGTAAACTATGGATAGGACGACCCCCTTCTTTGCTTACCTGCGGAAGGCCATCAATTGCATCACCTGTTACATTAAAAAGCCGGCCTTTGATCGCCTCCCCAACTGGCATAGCGATCGGTTTACCGGTATCTCTCACTTCAGTGCCACGAACGATACCTTCAGTACCATCCATCGCGATTGTACGAACACTATCCTCACCCAGATGCTGCTGCACCTCAAGTACCAGGATATCGCCATTCTCTCTTTTTAGTTCCAGTGAATTATAGATTTCGGGAAGTGCGCCGTTAAACTGAACGTCAATAACGGCACCGATTACCTGTTTTACTTTACCTACAATAGCCATAGAAAGCTGAGATTTAATTTGGCCGCAAAGGTAAGGGCGACAGAGTATTTCACCAAACTCATAATGGGTAAATAGGATAGTTCTTCACCAATCCAAATCACAGAATTTTCTTCCTTGAAGGGCCTCATTTTCGCTTGTTATTGCTTCTGCCCGCTTAATCCACCATTCGACTGGCTAACACTTAGGTTATTTACATATACAGGCGTGTAGGGCCAGGCTGTAAAAGCACTGGCCCCTCCGGTGACGGTGTTGGTTCGGAGGTTCATATCAAACACTAATCGGGGGCCATAGATTCCATAACTGGAACCAAGAAAATCATTGATAATTAATCTGAATCGGTCACATCCTGTGGCTGGTGCAGGAGTGATGAATGAAGTGTTGCTATTGTTAAATGCAAAGGTCTGAGTCGCATTAAAGGGCTGCGGCGTCGCGCTTGCAATATTGCCAAAAGCATCGAATGTATAGGTCCAGTAGTAATCAGTTCCGGTCCAGGTCACAGTTCCCGACGCTGTATTTGTGGAAGGAGAAACTGTTTGCACATTTAAAGACCAGGTTCCGTTGACAGGATTAGTTGGTGATGGCTGTCCGGGATTGGAGGCGCCAAAGCTATTTCCTGTCCAGTTGCCGCCCCAAATGCCCAACAAGTTGAGTGCCTGGTCGGCCATGTTTCTGATATTCACAGACAAATATGTTTGTATACCGTTAAATGCCATTGGGGTGTACACCTCTAAATCCACAGTTGAGCCTATTAGGAAAGGTGTATTTATATGACTCGGTTCTACCGAAACAGCAATCGTAACACTACCCCCTGACGGTATGACACCGCTGGGATTTGTAAAAACGAGGTAATCTGGTGTTAACGTACTGTTTCGTACTGTGTAGGAAAGTAGTGTTCCGGATGGTCCGGTACTCCGAATGATAAAAGTAGGGGCGCAATTATTAGGGAGAAATATTGACATTGGGGTAGAGGTAACTGTAACCTCAGGAAGATTTGGAATAATAATTACTTGTTTAGTTTGAGTAGAAGACTTGCCTTTTTCCTTTGCCGTTAAAGTAACGTTGTAGATACGATAAGCTGAATAAGTGGCAGTAGGATTCAGTTCAGTAGAACTTGTACCGTTTCCAAAATCCCAGTTATAACTGCTGGCGTTTGTGGAGGTATTATGAAATGAAATGCTAACCGGCAGCCTACCGAAAGAAGTTGAAAAATCGAAATCCGCATTTGGAGCAGAATTTTCGTTTTTTTTGGTACAGGAAATAATTCCGGCATTCAAAAACAAACCTGAAATTACCAGTACCAGTGTACTTGCTCGAAAAAAGAGAAATGAATACCGGATGTTAAAATAAATTGTACTCATAGTAGATTAAATATATTGGATCGTATTTGGCTGTCGCATACCAATAATTTTGTATTTTTTACTACCAAGAATCTGGTAGTGAAAACTGAAACCATACATGCTTACAACATCCGTTAAAAGCATGCAGAAAATCTGCTATTTCAGCAATCCTTTACTATAAGCGAAATTCAAAAGACCGGCCAGATTGTGTGATTTGGTCTTTTGCATGATATTCTTTCTATGGGTTTCCACAGTTCTGTAACTGATATGAAGCTGGTCCGCAATTTTATCATTAGTGAATTCTTTTGCCAGCAATCGAACAACTTCAAGTTCTCTTTCTGTAAGTGTAATAACGTCAGCAGTTTTCCCGGAGGTAAGGCCCTCAAGAATAATATTCTCCACCTCCGCACTGAAATAGTGCCGCCCTTTCATCACTTTGTTTACAGCCTCCACAAGTTCCTGCTTATCAGAATTTTTCAGCAAGTACCCTGCAACGCCGATATGAACCAGTTCAGCAATGATCTCCCTGTCATTATAAGTAGTAAGCATAATGATCTTCATCAAGGGCCTTTTTTCTCTGACCTTTCTGGCCGTCTCCATTCCATCTAAACCGGGCATATTGATATCCAGCAGGCAAACATCATACTCATATTTTTCAATAAGTTCTAAAACCTCATAGCCGGTGCCTGCGGTCCCAGCCACTAAAAACGTTTCTTCGGTCTGAAATAAAGAAACGATTCCATCTCTGAGAATTACATGGTCGTCGGCTATCAATAATTTTATTTTTTCTTTTCCCATTTAGACAAATTAAAAAACCCAAGCTTTTACGGATATGCTCTAAACCTACTTTACAGAAGGCTTAAGATATTGTTGAATATTATGCATATATACGTCTAAGCCATGGGCATCAAAAACATCTTTTCCAAACTTCAAATCCTGTCCTTCATATTGTTTTCCCTCAAGAGGACGGTAATCTACCTTGGTATCACCCCCTTTATTATTTCCAGTAAATAATGTAGATAAATAAGAGGACGCCATATCAATATATTGCTGTTTTGCTACAACAACCGGCGACATTAGGACCACGGCAGATGAGCCCATTGGAATCACATCGCCAGGATTATACCAAACAATAATCCTTTTAACCTTCCCGGTGGCAATAAGTTCCTTGTATGCCAGGCCATTGATCATAGATCGATCACCCCCAACAATATTTAATTCATCAACAGTTATTACACCTTTGCGTATTAGTGCTTCAGCAACCGTGGCGCCATTACTATGGGCAATAAGCCGGTCAAATTGAGTGCCCTCTATTCTTTCAACTAATTTCTTGCCATACTCGGTGTTTAAAGTGTAATCCCCCAAATTGTTGTTATCCTTCAATCCTCTATATAATTCTGTGGCTGAAACACGGTCACTAGTGGCAAATATTTCTCCTGGCTTAAAAGCTTGCCCTGTCCAGGCACTTACAGTATGATTTGCGTCTCCCGTGATAGCGTTTATTTTATCTGTATTAAATAATCCAAGCATCACTCCTTCATGAATTCTATGAGTCTCTTTGGGAGGAGGTACATCAATTTTACTGATATCGTTGATTAACTTTTGTAATTGCCCGTTATAAGCTATACTGTCTTTCTTTACCGTCTCAAATAATTTCTCATTTATTTTTGATTGAACATAGGCGGCATAAATTTTTTCATAGTCATGAAAGAAGAATAGGAACCGGTCTCTTTCCTTATCTATGGAAGCGCTTTCAATATCCAAACGGTCAGACTCTTTCTGACAAGCTGAAATAAGGGCTGTGTTATCCGCCTTAATACTTCCACAACGGGCATTAAAATCATTTACCTTTTGATCATACTCCCTGAGATGTTTAACCAGTGTATCCCTGCTTCGGGTCATGGCGTTATAGCTGTTTAAGGGCCATTCAGGGGGTATATGTGGAATAATTACTTCCTGAGCATGAACAATGAATGCAGATAAAAGCAATACCAGAGATATTATTCCCTGCCTCCTGTCTTTCAATTTCGTTATCATATCAATTTGATATTCATGATTTTCTAAAGCCTTACAATAATCCCAAATTTATTTCCTGAAAGGTTGAACGCAGTATTTGAGAAAAATTTCTTTTTCCTCGTAATCGCATCATAACCTCCTTTTGTTTTTTTACTGAATGCGACATTTCCTATTGCTACTGTGGCCGCACCAATGCCCGTGTACAAAGCAGTATGATCTTTTTTTTCTCCCTTGGCATAAGATTTTTCTATTTGCGCTGATCCATATCCGAGGGAACCTCCCGTAAGTATGCCGTTTATGATTTTTCCGCCAACTGTTCTTTCCTTTTTACTGGCTAAAAGACCTAAGCCTGAGAAAATTCCATAACCAGTGGTCGCGCCTGTTAACGCTTGATTCTTTCCATTGGGATCATGTATTGCATAACCTACTAATCCAAAGATCAAACTTCCAGAAATACCGGCTTGAATAGGGGAGGAATTAAATATTTTTCCGCTGCCATTATTGCCGGCGCTCCCTACAGGGCAACCTATTCCATGTTCTTTGCAATTATGGTATATAAGGTCTGCCTCACTTGTAAAGTGAATGCAAGGATTGTGGTTCTCGCAGCAAAACCAACTGTTCTGACCCACGGGGTTTTGTGCGAATAAAGAGATAGGCAGAAGTAAAAAAGCTATCAATATCTTTTTCATAATTACGTTTTATTGTTATACAATTAAAGAAATCGAATGAGAATAAAGGTATTTGCAGGAGCATAAGTAACAATACCAACATATTGGTATTTCTATATATAAGACTGAGGACAAATGGAGAATATTCCACCTTATTCCAAAGGCAGATCAATGATCACGGTAGTTCCTCTTCCCGGTGCAGTGTCTACATGTAAAGTGCCCTTTAAATAATCTACCCTCGATAAAATATTACCAAGGCCGATTCCTTTTTTGGCCAACATTTCTTCGCCAAAATCAAAACCACTGCCATTATCTTCTACTGATAGGTTAATATGATCCGGATGGCGGACTATTTGAATCGTAAGGCGGGTGGCCCCTGAATGTTTTACAACATTATTGATAAGTTCAAGCACGATCCGGTAAATACTCAATTCGGTTTTCTCATCAAGGCGTTCTTCAAAATCATGAACCGAAAAACTGATCACTATTCCGGCATGAGATGAAATTGTATTGATCAGGTTTCGAAGGGCAGCCACCAGGCCTAGTTTAGAAAGCGTGGCAGGCATAATATTATGAGAAATATTTCTCAGTTCTGATGAAGCCTCATCCAGTAATTGAAGGGCTTCCAGGTATTTAGCTTCCTGCGCGGCAGAGAAGGAATATCGATCCTCTTTTAATGAGGACAATTTTAGTTTAGCAGCCGAAAGGATAGAACCAAGACTATCATGAATATCCTCGGCAATTCTTTTTCTTTCCTGATCCTGAGTAACAGCGATTGCATTGAAGAGTTCGTTTTGCTGACGATTTAATTCCTTTTGATATTTATTTTTTTGATTAAGACGCCTCGAGTTATATAGGAAACTAAGGGTAATTAACATCATTATCCCTATTGCTGAAATAATGTTTTGTCGGGTCTTCTGTTTTTGGATGACTATTTTCTGTAACTGTTGCTGTCGTTCGATCTGAAGATGTGTCTCTCTTTGATAAATTTCTTCAAGACTAATTTCATTCACGATACTATCTTTCAAACTGGAAAAAGCCAGTTGATATAAAAAAGCGCTGTCAAATTTCTTTTTTCGATAGTAGGCAATCGCTAATTGCTCAAATGCATCACGTTTATCTTCCCGATGATTTATCGCCCGGGCTATTGCCAATCCATTCCAGGCCAGGTAAATAGCTGAATCGGGTAATAGTATTCTGTTATAGATATCTGACGCGTTTATAAAATATTCTGATTTATCATAGGCATTGACCGCAGGAATATTGGTCACAGCAAGTGAAATTCTTATTAGCTCTCTGGCCATACTCAGATCTCCTTTTAATTTATAACATTGGGCCAGTTTATTAGAAACATAAGCTTCGCGTTCTGTATTATTTACTGCCACCTTGTATTTGATCAGGCGATAGACATTAAGGGAAAAGCTAAATAAATCAATTGCCTTCCGGTATTCTCTTTTCGAAATGGCCAGATCACCCAGGTTATAATATGCATGGGCAATAAGGATAGAATCTTTAATAAGAACTGCCAGATTGAGATATTGCTGAAAGTATCTTTCTCCATCAGCATAATTACCCAGTTTCATATATATATATCCTATGACATTATTAAAATGAGCCATTCTGTTCCGGTCACCCAGCTTTTCAGCTATCGAAAGGCCCTGGGCCGAGACTCGCATAGCCCCGGTATAGTCACCACTTAGAAAGCAATTGTTATTGAGGGCAATTCTTATCTGGTGCAGATCCTCTGCTCCGAAGCTTTCATCTATGGCTATTTCCAAAGCCTTATTCAAGAAAATTGAAGCAGAATCAAATTTTTTTTGCTGATAAAACTGAAAGGCTATTTCAGTAAAAGCAATCATATCAACATATTTTTCCTTCTGACCTTCTGACATTTTTAAAACCTGCCTGGAAAACATCCAGGATAATCCAGGAAGGGAAAATCGTTCATGTTCGTCAATCTCGCAGTCTCTCACCCTTCTTGCAATACCTGCCATGATGAATAGGGGAAGTGAATCAAGTTTATTCCTGTAAAAACTTAATCCTTGAGACTGGCCAATTTGATATTTCTGCTGGGAATTACCAATAACAGGAAAATTCATCATAAGCAGTACTCCTATAGCATATTTTAATATCAAATGCACTATCTGTTAATTTTAGCCAACAAGATGATTTATTAAGGTAACCAATTTTAATATTTTTTGGGGCTCTTTAAAAGAGAGAGTTCATTAATTTTGTATCATGCAACTGGTTGAAGTCACCAACGAAAAATTAGCGAAGGAGTTTATAGAAGTAAATGCCATACTTCACGGCTCTAACCCTTCATATATCCATCCGCTTGATAAAGATGTGCGGGAAGTGTTCGATCCAAAAAAAAACAAGACCTTTCGTCATGGGGAAGTTTCCCGCTGGATCCTGTATGATGAGGAAGAAAGTCCGATCGGGCGGATAGCCGCATTTACCAATAAAAAATATAAGAATAAAGGCGATGACCTTCCTGTGGGTGGTATTGGTTTTTTTGATTGTATCAATGACCAGAATGCCGCTGATATGCTTTTTGATGTAGGAAAACACTGGCTCATGCAAAGAGGTATGGAAGCCATGGACGGACCGGTAAATTTTGGTGAGCGGGATCGCTGGTGGGGGCTGACCGTAAAAGGAAATGAGATCCCTCCATTATATGGTATGAATTTTCATCCTCCTTATTATCAGCAGTTGTTTGAAACTTATGGATTCAGAAATTTTTTCAACCAGATCTGCTTTGCGCTGAAGGCCAAATATAAAGTGCAACAGAAATTTTATGACCGGCACGCGGAGTGTCTGAAAGATCCTAATTTCAGAAGTGAAAATATTAAGAAGAGCCAACTGGAAAAATATGCGAAGGATTTTACCACGGTTTACAATAAAGCCTGGGCTGGCCATGGGGGTATGAAGCAGCTGGAAGAAAGAGTAGTGCAGAAAATGTTCAAATCTATGAAACCGGTGATGGATGAAAGGATCAGCTGGTTCGCTTATTATAAGGATCAGCCTGTCGCTATTTGGATAAACCTGCCCGACCTGAATCAATGGTTCAAATACCTGAATGGCAAATTTAGTTTATTTCATAAATTAAAATTTCTCTATTTAAAATCAACGAAAAAAAATCCAAAGTTTACCGGTCTGGTTTTCGGGATCATACCAGAATTTCAAGGTAAAGGGGTGGATAGTTTTTTGATAATTGAAGGTTGCCGCCTTATCCAGCACCTGAAGATCATAAATGGAGAATATGTTATCGGAGATCCTATCTATGATGATTATGAGATGCAATGGATCGGTGATTTCAATCCGAAGATGGTGA
>JAYTXP010000252.1:0-14230 GCA_043742885.1 Chitinophagaceae bacterium
GAATTCTTCAATAGTATAAAGGCGTATAAAAGCCAGGTGGGCATTGCCGGCTGTATATTTCTTATCACGACCGGAATATATTTTCTGTTCTTCAAAAAAGTGAAAGTGAATGAAGCGGGAAAACAGATCTTCATATTCCGGAGAAGTGATTATGCGAAAATTTTTTTGTCGGGCTATTTTATGAATACCCTCAATCCCTCTATTTTTATTTTCTGGATATACGCATCATCCATCGTGATCGGCGATACAATAAATCAGCGTATCATAGTTTTTGTTACCTGTCTTTCCTGGATGCTTTGTGCAGACATACTTAAAGTATTTCTGGCGGGTAAGATCAGAAAAAAACTAACGCCGCATAATATTCATAATTTGAACCGGATCAACGGACTTCTTTTGGTGATCTTTGGTATCGTGCTGATCTGGGGTTTACTAACCTATGGAAAATAAAAATTAATGGCAGGCTCTTCAAAAAAATCCTTATGGCTTAGATTATGGCGGATCAGTAAAAAGATCTTTATCTGGCTGTTCATTCTGCAATTGATCTATATCGTCGCATTGAAATGGCTGGATCCTCCTATCACTTTTACACAGTTTGGTTCCTTGATCAGCGGTCATGGATTAAAAAGAGATTATGTAGATCGATCAGATATGTCGCCCTATGCGGGGCTGGCCGTTATCGCTTCTGAGGACCAGTTATTTGCCGACCATCATGGTTTTGACTGGAAGAGCATAAAGAAGGCGATGGAATATAATAAACGAAAACCCGGAAGAACAAGAGGTGCCAGCACGATCAGTCAGCAGGTAGCGAAAAATGTTTTTCTCTGGCAGGGGCGTTCATGGATCAGAAAAGGCCTCAAAGTTTATTTCACCTTTATGATCGAACTGGTGTGGGGAAAGAAAAGAATTCTGGAGATGTATCTGAACGTGATTGAAATGGGGGATGGTATTTTTGGAGTGGAGGCAGCAGCCAGAAATTATTATAACAAATCAGCCAAACAACTTTCTGCTTCAGAAGCGGCCCAGATAGCTGCCATACTGCCCAGTCCGAGAAAGTATAAGATAAAACCACTTTCAAATTATATTGCCGGACGCGGCCTTGCTATCCAAAGACAAATGGGTTTTCTCTCTCCTGATCCGGATATCAGGAAGATCGTTGGATTACCCTGAGCGGAAAACGGGCACTATTATGCGTGGGATTATATCCAGGCGCTTCTATGGAGAAGATCAGATCATAATCATCCGCAGGTAATTTCGGGTACAGCTTAAAATCGAAACTTCCTTTTAAAAGTTCATTAAGTTTTAAGGGAATTATATGGTCAACGATGATGGATTTTTTCTTTAGCATAAGAACTTTAATTGGAAAATCTAATTCGGTATGGGAGCGAAGGAATGCGCTGTAATTAGCAGGCATTACCATTTTTCCTTTTAGATGAATTGAATCGCTGGCAAGTACTTCAAATCTTTTTTGTTCAGGTAAAAATTGAATCGCTGCCATTGAAACAGAAAGACTATCGTAACGATATCCTATAGTGCCTATGGGAGTTTGAAGTGAATCCTTATAATTTTTCAATCCATAGAGGTCAAGAAAATAAACGGGTCTGCCAAGAATCGTTTCTTCAATTGGCCAGAGATTATAATTATTCCGGTGATCACGTACATGATTCTGAGAATAACTTATCTGCCCTGTATAAAACCAGTATTTGGAAGCCCGCTGGTAAGAGTTGCTGAATATGACGGGTAATCCTTTTGTTCGAATTCTCATTTCCTCCGGCCATAGTTTCCAGGCATGAAAACGTTGTTGAATCGGGTGAACGGGCAATATATCTTCCACCATAACTATACGGGCGAATAAAACTATAATAATTGAGAGAGGAAGAGTTCTCCACAACCATTTCAGCAATAAAGGGCGCTGCTGTAGTGAACGATGCGCCAATACGATCAAAGGTACAAGTCCTGCACTGGTCCAGTTAGGTTCTACTTTTCCGCGGAAAGAACTTAGAAAAAAGAATATATACAAACCGATCAGGGTATACTTCATGGCCCTTTCTGTATAGGTAGATGATCTTAATAAAAAAGCTGCTGGAATTAATATTAAACCTGCGATAGGACCGGCAAGTAATAGTTGTCCCAGAATATATTCTAAAGAATAAGAGAATTTATAAGCATCTACATTGCTTTCAAATAAATGATATCGAAAACTCACCCAATCGTGATTCCACTCCCAATAAAGGTGTGGTGTAAATAAAAGAAGGGCGATCGTCAATGCTACCCAGGCCCTCCTTCGAAACATCAAACGCAGATTAGATAATAATGTGAACAACACAATTAGCAGGGCATGATATTTTGTATAGAATAATAATGTGATGGACAGGCCGAGTAATAAAGTATTTATTAATGAATCAGATAAAATAAAAAATCGGTAGCGCCAGAAGAAAAAGGCGGTGAAGAAAATCAGAGGAGTATCGGGCACTGCGTAAAAACCAGCCAGCTGTAAGACGGTTACTGATAAGGCAATACCATAAAACAGGAAGGGATTTTTTTGCTCAGTTAATTTTTCTGCGATCAGCAGGGTTATTAGATTTAGAAATACAAAAAGCAGTCTTACACCTAATACACTGCTGGATATAAAATACCCGGATTTTATAAGCAGAGCGGTCATTGGAGGGTGATCAAAATAACCCCAATCCAAAAATTTAGAGAATACCCAGTAATAGGCTTCATCATCCTGTAGTTCAGTAAGTCCTGCCTGTATTAGCATCAGTGATAGCCAGATCAGCAGGAATAAAGGACGATGATTTCGGAGTATGAAGGATCTCATAATTCAGTCGCCAATAGTTTATCTACCGCTTGTATGGCAATATTCAATCTTTCTTCATTATTCCCGCTGATCTCCACCCAGGGAACCGATTGATTTATCATCAGGTCCTTGTAGATGGAAAATAATTTATTACGGGTATCAAGGTCAGGGTATTCGCGCAGTTCATCTTTTACCCAGGGAAGATCGGTATTGCATAAAAGGTAGAGATCATATTTTCTTTCTATGATCTCATCCAGAATGAATTTATCGCATTTATTAAATACGAACTCGGACCAGACCTTCATCACATACATATCCGTATCAATAAAAAGTACGGGTTTATTTTTATCAAGAGATGCAAATATGCTTGCATATTCCATGGCAAGCTGACCTTTTGCAATGGTCAGCAGATCCTCGTAAGTATACTTGCTTCCGAATTTAAGCAGGTGCTGCCTTGCATATTCCGGGCTCCATGCTGAATTGTAATGAGTGGCCAGCTGCTGACAAAGCGTGCTTTTCCCCGTGCTTTCTGGTCCGATAACGACTATTTTTTTGAGAGGCATGGGGCAAATGTAGTGCAGTAATAGATGCAAGCTGAGAGCATTGAGCTAGGGGCGGCTGTTCTCCCTATTCCCCCAATGGTTAACTTTGCGGCTCAAATTCAGGCGACCATGACAGTAAATACCATGAGGGCAGTAGATAAATGGGTGGGCATACCGCTTTGTTTCTTGCTGAGCCCTGTTTCCTGGCTGGTTGATCTTTTTCGAGGTGCCAGAAACAAGAAGCCCGAACTGAAGCGAGTATTATTCATTGAACTTTCTGAAATGGGATCGGCTATCATCGCGGACCCCGCTATGCGAAAATTAAAAGAACAAGGACCATCTGAATTATACTTCGCCATTTTCAGCAAGAATTATAAAAGCCTGGAGATACTTAATACTATTCCCTCGGAGAATATTTTTAAAATGAATGCCGAAAATATTTTCAGTCTTACTCTGGATATATTTCGGTTCATGTTCTGGTGCCGTAAGAAGAAAATCAATACTGTTATTGACCTGGAATTATTTTCCCGCTTCACCGCCCTGCTGGGATTTTTTAGCGGGGCTCGCTCAAGGATAGGATTTACCAGTCTGCATGATGAAGGATTATATCGGGGCAACCTGGTAAACAAGACCGTTCGTTATAATGCCCATGTTCACATTGCGGTGAATTTTATTTCACTGGTAAATAAGTCGCTTGGACTTTTTGATAATGCCTATTCTACAATTGCTGTTGGAAATGATGAACTGCAACTGGCAAAAGCAAATCCTTCAAATGAATCATTGGAAAAGGTAAGGAACAAGTTCAGAGAACTCTATCCATCATGGAACGGAGAAAGAATTGTGCTGTTGAATGTGAATGCCTCCGATATGCTACCCCAGCGAAGATGGCCGCAGTCAAATTTTACAGAAGTAGCAAAGGAATTATTAAATGCGTACAAGGATATTGTGATCATTCTTACCGGCGCGCCGGCGGAGAAAGAATATGTGGAGGTGGTGGCCAGGGAAGTACATGATTCGCGTTGTATAAATTCATCCGGCTTTTTTTCTTTCAGTGAACTGGTGCCGCTATACAGCATCAGCGCTATGATGCTGACCAATGATTCCGGACCTGCGCATTTTGCCGCCGTGACTCCTTTAAAAGTTTTTGTATTGTTCGGTCCGGAGACACCGCATCTTTATCTTCCACTCGGGAATGCGGAACCATTTTATCTCGGACTTCCCTGTTCTCCCTGCGTGAGCGCCTCCAACCACAGAAAAACAACCTGCATTACAAGGCCTTGCATCACAGGTATTCCATCCTCCATGGTCCTTGGAAGACTAAATCAATTTCTTAGTTCAAACGTATAAGATAGAATTTTCTGAGCGTGCTTTCTCTTTTTGAGGGATCAAGGAATTTCAGCTTTAGCATGGTGATATGATAATCTGAAAATTCTTTCACTACAGTATAAGATCGTGCTTGTTTATCCATCCATTGTTTTTCCTCTGAAGAGATATAGATCAATCCACTTTTAGGAAACTGCTGCAATGATGAGCTGTCAAGAGCTTGCATATGTTGCTTCAAATAAAATTCACCTGATGGCATATAAAATCCAAGCCTCCCGATCGGTACAGAAGGATAATTCTTATTGATGTAAAAGGCTGCCTGGTCGCCTGATTGATATTTTAAAAGATCTGGATAAAAAATAAGATTCATAAACAGGCCTACCAAAAGAACCACCACACCGGAGCGTATGTACGCTCTTTTCAGAAGGGAATATTGTTGAACCTTAAATGGAAGAATACTCCAAAACAGCACAAGAAGGATCAGCGCAAATGTTTGTATTTGCGGCCGATAAAATACTGTTACTGCCACCACAAGCAGGATCAGCAGGGTGGAAATGGCATTTTGAATTCGGGGCCAGGTCTGATTATTGGAATTTATTAATAGATCTATCTGCACTGCGGTAAGAATGGAAAGAAAGGGGAAAATGATATTGGTATAATAAGGAAGTTGAAATTTTGAGAAAGAAAAGATCAGTAAGGTAAAAAGGGCGGCAAACAAGCAATACCATTCATTTTTATTGCTGAATATATTTTTGAAACGATGATAAATTGAAGCGACCATAATCAGGCACCATGGAAGGAAGGCCCATAGTAGGGTATGGAGGAAGAAAAATGGGTCTCCTTTTCCCTTAATTGGACCGGTATTCATGAAGCGGCCAAATTGGCTATCCCATAAAAAGAATTTTATACCGGACACATGATCTTTACCAAAGAATATTTTTTCCGGATGCTGGTCGAACTGTACCCACAACGAATACAACTCTGGTGAAATAAAGACTACCAATAAAATTCCGGTGACCAGCCAGCGCCAATGAAAAATTTCCTTCCATTGTTTTGTCATTAATAAATGTCCGCCAATGGCGGCGCCAATTGGAGCCAATGTAAAAAGGCCCTTGGTCATCATGGCCATGGCAGCGAATAAAGCTCCCAATATCAAATCCCCCACCTTGGACCGGACCCTGAGGCTCTCGAAGGGCCGGGCATCTATACATTGAGCGAAATGATAAACTGAAGCAATGATCATTCCTGTGAGATAGGGTTCTGCTCTCACATCGTTATTAGAAATTAATATATGGAGGGAACAGAGAAGTATGAATGAGGACCAGAGAGCGATCTCTTCACTATAATATTTTTTTGCCAACAGATAGGTGTATCGGGCACCCATTAAAACAAATAGAATGCCTGGTAGTTTATAGGACCACTCATGCATTCCAAATATTTTAAAAAAGATCGCGGTAATCCAGAAAGGGAAATGAGGTTTATCCAGCCAATCCTTATCCTGGAAAATAAGATTGATCCAATCATTTTTCAATACCATGTTCTTTGAAATAGAAGCATAGACACCGGCATCGGGGTCCATGAGATCAACGAATAATCCGGAAAAATTAACCAGAACAGCAAATAATATAAAAAGACGCAGGTTATTTTGGAAGCGGCCGGTCTGCATGCGATAAAATTAGTTGTTTTTGGTGGCCCGTTTTCTCCATTCAATTAAACCAAATACAGCCATCACCAAAAGCACTAAATAGTACACGCTGGTAAATGCCAGGTGTTTTACAAAATAAAGAGGAATGGATGCGATGTTAGTCAGTATCCACCAGTACCATGATTCCAGTTTTTTTCTTGTCATAAGCCACATACCTGTAAATGCAGTGGCGCTGGCAAATGCGTCGGCCCAGGGAATGACCCCCTGAAAAAAATCAGTTTTTAAATAGGTCAGGGAAAAATAAATGACAACATAGAAAGCAAGAAAAAATGAAAGCTGATAGATCCACCATTTTTTATCACTACTTGTTACATGTATCGCGGGCTGGGATAATTTATCGCGTCTTGCCCAGAGTATCCAGCCATAGATACTCATGACGGTATAATAAAAATTCACGGATGCTTCTCCCAGCAATTGAAATTTGAAGCTCAGGTATACATATATGATCGTGTTGATCAAGCCAACGGGGTAAACCAGAATATTCTCAATACGACTAAACCATACACTGGCTATGCCTGCGAAAACAGCGATGAATTCGAGGGGGGAGGTGAGTTTGAGGCCAGTGAGGAATTGGTGCCAGAGGTCGAGCAAGGGGCAGGGTTTTTTTGAGGAGTGAAGATAGAGAAAGTTGAGAATTTTCTCAACAACTCAACCAGCCGAAGGCCTCAACAGCTCAACCATTTACTTACCTTCCCTCTCATGATCCATTCCCCCACCAGCACCTACTTCCGCCTCATCGCCCTTTGGGTAGTATGCGAAGCATTCATCGGCGGCCTAATCCATGGCTTGCATATTCCAATATCAGGATTAGTGGTGGGTAGCGCGGCAGTTACCTGTATTGCTTTAATAGGTTGGTATCATCCATCTGCCGGATCGATACTAAGAGCTACACTCGTGGTATTGATATTTAAAATGCTGCTTAGTCCGCAGGCGCCGATCACCGCCTATATGGCCGTATTATTCCAGGGACTGCTGGGAGAAATATTATTTCGTAACAGAAAATATTTCAGTCTCGCAGCTATTTGTTTTGCGGTGATCGCATTGCTGGAATCCGCGTTTCAGCGATTCCTTATCATGACCTTTATTTACGGAAACGATGTATGGACGGCCATAAACGAAATAATGAATAAGATTATGGGTCAGAGCCATATCAATTACAGTAGATGGTTTATTGGCGGGTATGCGGCCTTACATTTATTAACCGGACTATTGCTGGGATACGAAATAGCAAGATTACCAGGTCGGATTGGAAAATGGAAACTGGATCCGCAGATAAATGATCCCGCAGAGGATACAAAAGAAGTAATAAGCTCCCGACCGGGTAAAAAAATTGGTTTATGGATCATCTGGATATTGCTAATCATATTATTGATTCAATCCGAATACGGACCGGGAGAATCATTATTACCCAAAAGCATACTCCTTCATTTAATTACACGATCCATTATTATTATTTCTGGTTGGGTGCTAGTGGCGGGTCCGCTGATGAAATGGTTAATATACCATTGGTTAAAAAACAAGCAGGGCAAATTAAAATTCGAAATGGAGGCAGTGATGTTACTGTTGCCAGAGATAAATAACCTGGTAATGGCGGGTGTACGACTGGCATCAAAAAATAATGGATGGAAAAAATATTCTCTGGCTATTCGATATATATTGGTGAATGCGCTTTATGAAGAAAAAAGGGGAACAATTTATGTTTTGTCGGGCCCTAAAGGATCAGGAAAAACCAGTTCTCTAATAGAATGGGCCAGAAACAGAAAAGATGTGAGTGGACTATTAAGTCCGGTTGTCAATGATAAAAGAATGTTTTTCGATCTCATTACCAAAGAAGAGTTTACGATGGAAGCCAACGATGGAGATGAGAAGGTATTAAAAGTAGGAAAGTATATTTTCAGTCAGGAAGCATTTGACAGGGCCAATGAGATAATAAAAAATGCGAGTGCTCAAAGCGGTTGGCTGATCATAGATGAAGTAGGTCCCTTAGAATTAAGAGGAGAGGGATTAAATGAGGCAATTCTTTATTCACTAAAAAGAAATGGGAATACTATTCTTGTCACAAGAGAAGGCCTGGAAGAACAAGTTGTAATATTCTGCCAGGCCCCCGTGAAGGTTATTCATTCTGTTGAGGAACTTCCTGAATAGCTTCAACCTTTTAGCTTAAGTTTCCTCGCTACGCTCGGAATGACAAGTGTTGAGGGGTGGAAAGGAGTTGCAGGCAGGCGTGTAATTAGTGTTCGGCTGTTTAATTACAAAGAAGCCATATCAATCACAAACCGATACCTCACATCTCCTTTCAGCATTCTTTCATAGGCTTCATTGATCTCATCCATGCGGATCATTTCAATATCTGAAACAATATTATGTTCGGCGCAGAAATCCAGCATTTCCTGTGTTTCAGGAATGCCGCCGATCAATGAACCACCCAATGATTTTCTTCCGAAGATCAGGCTTGTGGAGTGAATAGGAGTGGGCATAGGAGGAACACCCACCAATACCATTTTACCATTGGTGCGTAGCAGAGCGAGGTAAAAATTATAATCATGTTCGGCAGAAACGGTATCTAGAATAAAATCAAAATATCCCGCCACTTTTTTTATCTGCTCCGGATCGGAGGTGAGTACAAAATTGTGAGCCCCTAATTTTTTCGCGTCTTTTTCTTTTGAAGGACTATGGCTTAGCATGGTTACTTCAGCGCCCATGGCTACGGCGAATTTCACGCCCATATGTCCGAGACCACCCAGACCGAGTATTCCCACTTTCATTCCTTTACTTACGTTCCAGTGACGCAGCGGAGAATAGGTAGTGATACCCGCACAAAGAAGCGGAGCGGTAGCGGCCAGGTCCAGTTTCTCCGAGATATGAAGTACGAAATCTTCATGGCATACAATGGACTTGCTGTAACCACCATAGGTGATACCCGAACCATCTTTTTCCTGTCCGTTATAACTGAATACGGCTCCATTGCTGCAATATTGTTCCAACCCTTCTTTACAGTTATCGCATTCGCGGCAACTATCTACCAGGCAACCGATACCGGCGAGGTCTCCCACTTTAAACCCTTTTACATGATTTCCCACAGCGGTTACTTTTCCTACTATTTCATGTCCGGGTACAATAGGGAAAACGGACATGCCCCATTCGTTGCGGGCGAAATGCAGATCGCTATGGCAGACGCCGCAGTAAAGAATTTCTATTTGAACATCGTGAGGTTTGCAGTCGCGTCTTTCGAGCTTCCAGGGTTCGAGTGGAGTAGTAGCGCTTTGCGCGGCGTATGATTTTGTAGTTGAAGGCATTGAGGTTTATTTATTAATGAGTTTGCGAAAATACGGAGAGCTGGGGTATTTTGAAGAAAGCGTTTAGCCATTAGCTCCTGGCTGCAAGCCTCAGGCTACAGGCTTTTCTGAAATAGAAAGAAATCTGGCGGCAATACAACCAATACTGAGATGATGTTTTAATGACCTTATATTTTATGGATTCCACTTTATATAAAGATGGACCATTGACCTTCCAAAATAATATTTGCATATCATACGATAATTGTTCCCAGCAATATCAAAAACAACCCTGTTGCTTCCCTTTCCAAGGAGATGGAAATATTTCATGCCATTGCGCCAGTAGGAAACACAGGGGCGGCTGTATTCGATTTCAATTCGAGTTGTATTCGGGCTATATACGGGTTGTATCCGAGCTGTTCCCGAGTTGTATCCGAATTGTACCCGAAAAGACCTCAGGGGAAGGTCAGGAGAAGTTCAGGCAAAGTTCAGGGGAAGATCAGGAGAGTCTGAAATTTTTGTGAAAATCACCGGAGGGGATTGAATATCCGGTATCATGATCTTAATTTAATAGAGCAAATACCTTACCAAAATTCATCATATGGCAAAGATCGAAAGCAGTTTTATGCGCATGCGTGGTCGTTATGGCGAACATGTATTTACCCATGGTACTAAGCAGGGCTCGGTGTTAAGAAAGCGACCACAAATAAATCCTGAAAAGCTGGCCGAGCAATTTCATTTACAGTCGGGCAGGGCCGCTGTATTGAACCAGCTGGCTTCCCGCATCAATCAGGTGATCGGCCATTTCTATAGAAGAATTAAGCCAAGGGATCTTTACAAAAGGCTGCTTAGCCATTTCAGGAAGGAGCCATCCAATAATCGTTTTCTGTTGCTGCATAAGTTGAAGAAAATGGAAATTCATATGCGCTACCGTTTCGACCGGTTAAGCAGGCCCACCATAACCACCCGAACCGAAGAAAATAAATTGCATATAGAGCTGAAGGACCTTTCACACCTGGCAGATCCTAAACTATTCCCTGAATATTGTTATGAGTTTCTTTTGCTAAGCTGGACCAACCTTGATGAAATGCCCTGGCATGATCAGCAGATGACGGACTGGATAAATGCCAGGGGGCCGAAGCAGTCATTTGAATTGAGCTTTGAGTTCCCGAAAGGAACTGAGCAATGGTTATTGCTGCTTTATCATCGCGGCCGCAAGACTGAAAAGGAGGATGACCATTTTACGGGGCAGGGTATGAAAGTGCTGGAAGCGGGAAGTTTGCTTGAAGCCGATCAGAAATTAATGGAAGAGCGACAGATAAGCCTGGCAATCGTTGTGCAACAAGGGCAAAAACAGGAGGAGCAAATTAAGAGGGTAAAGGGGAAGGCGATTGTAAGTACACCTAAAAAGCAGACAGTTTAAAATGTGAGTTAAAACATTTAATGCGAACCCCATAACTTGAATAAGGGAAACTCTCTTAAAAAATACCCAGTCCTGTTAAAAAACAAGCATTCGCCTTTATTGATTGATACCTTAATGTCAAAAAAACCATCGTTATTAGAAAGGTTTGTTCCCTTTGTTGTCTCGCCAATAGGCGATCGGTTAAGGAGTTTATGGTCTTCCTTAGTAGCTTTAAAAATTTGTACATCTGATAATCCTGGGCTATTCGCCTCTTTGGCAATGCAAACACGGCCAACTATTTGCATTTCTCTGTTGCTTTTATCTAGGCTTACACTATATAAATTGATTTTAAACCCATCCAAACCCAAAGAACAAGATTTAGATATAACATTTAAAGAGTCATTTAAACAATGAAGGGCTTTTTCTTCCAGATTCAAAATTTTGGTTACCGGTATCAGCCTTAATTGGCAATAACTTGAATCAAGAAAAACAAAAAAACTAATTACAGAAAGTACCTGTTTCATATTAAAATATTCAAATTATTACTATCTTCTTGTCTACCTAATCTTATACGCAGACGCATTTCCCGGGGATAAACTTCTTCTTGGATCACTTGGAGGCAAAATTGCTTCCTGGTTGATGGCTGTTTGATGAGCATCTGCATTTGACAATCTAAAACCTGTTCTTTGCACAGATTCTATAAATTCATGAAGTACCACAGAAGCTCTTGGTTTTGCAACTTCATTATTCGTGGCAGGGTCTATTTCCGTCCATGCCGTAGTTGGGCTTATTGTTAATTCAGCAGCAAAGTTGGGGTTACCGGGAACTGTAGTTCTGGAAGGAATGGTACCACTTGTACTAGGGTCTCTTAATGGTTCCACCGAATAGTTTGTGATTCCATTATCATCGGGCGGGTCAATATTCCTTATCGTTGCAGATGTCCTGGGTCCGACAACTTGAGGAAAACCTTCGTCACTATTCCAACTCTGAAAACTACTAGATGATTTATCACTTACAGAATATGCATATGTTCTGGTCTTATCACCTGTCATAGCAGCAAGAGCAGATATACCCGGATCCTTTAATTGTTCCTTTGTAAGCCCTTCAGTATTAAAATTTACTTTGCCAATAGAGCTAACTGAAATTCTTGCTTGCATATCCTTATCCTGCGATACAATGCTTCTAACATCAGCTTCAGCCATTTTTCGATTTCCGGCTATAACCAGGTCTAAGGGTGCCATTCCATCAGGATCTATAAATCGGAGTGGATTATCAAATGCAAAACTATATGCCGAGAACCTCCGCATCTTTTCAGAAAGGGGATCTGAGACATGCCACCTCCCAATCTGATTATCATACATCCTAGCCCCATAATCCAACCACTCTAACCCACTTCCATCACTAAATTCCTTTTTCTGTTCTTCCTTCCCATTGTATTTGAATTTATTCACGGGGTCGCCGAAAGCCAGTGCTTTCGAACTAATACCTGCCATTATTAACCCGAACGGGTAATAATGTTATTCTTGATAAAGGACCACTTTGGAAACCACCTTTAAATTGTCAAAGAACACTTTTATTAAAAGAAAATTTGGTTTTCTAAATATAAACAGAAGATTTCAATAAACTGATAGGGGCCTATACCCCCAAGTGTGTATATCAATAACTGAACATGAGTAGCAGATACAATGAGAAACTTTTTAAATCATTGCAAGTATAGCCAAACACATCCCTACTGTTCCATGAATTTAACCGTTAATTACTTCCTCATCTAAACGACCTGCTATAATGCCCTTTTCCAGGTGTGCAACTGTTAAGGTTTTTTTTACCGGCTCCGTTTTTTTTTGTCCAATGATCCTTTTGATAATTGGACCAATTATTTCTATGCCTTCACCTTTAAAATAATCAGCCGCCATAAATTTACTTACGTCAACATTAAATGTTTTGCCATAGGCCACTAAAAAGTCTACTGCATCATCCCCATAAATGCCCAAATCATCATAAAGTTTTGTTTCTCTCGTTATTTGCTCATCCTTTACACAAGATTGTTTTATTGTAAATTGAACCAGCTTAGTAAACATATTCTCACTCATAAGTCACATATTATAATTAATGGGGAAGATTTGCAATCCAATTGCCACTTTTTCGATTTGATTCGTAATATTCAGCTGCTGCTTGTGACATTGGCATAGCGACATATCTTGTAAAATCGTATGCTGTTAAAACAAGCCCAACTCCAGGAACTACATACCTTCCCAAAAATCTACCAACAACTGCAGTGCCCGCTCGCTTAGCAATTTCTCTACCTGCAATATTTTGAACTAGTTTTCGTGAAATTTGTTTTAGCCATGGACTACTTTGCGGTAATACCTTCTCCAACGTCCAAGAAGCTATTGATGAACCGCGTTGAGAACCTAACGCATTCACCGGCTTTAAAAAATTTAGCCGTTCTCCCGATAAGTACAATGCAGGGCCTAACCAATGAGGTGTAAGCTCCTTGGGTCGGCTATAGACTGAAACAGTTTCCAAAGTTTTTGGTGCTAGAGTATCCAGTCCGAATGGATCAATTAAATTTATTGGATTATTGCCCACAAACGTATAAAGGCTTTCATTATAGTGTATTGCTGAACTTTGCGCCGTAATACTGTTAACTGGACTGAAAAAAGTTAACAACCCTGAATTCTTTCGCCCTTCAAAAATTTCATTTTCCTCTGGGCTGTAGCCTTCTTCTATTAATTCATTTTTATACTCCAGATCAAATTCCTTCCAATATTCATCTTCTTGTAAGGGATCTGGCGTGTGCCACCTCCCAATCTGATTATCATACATTCTCGCCCCAAAATCCAACCACTCCAGCCCACTTCCATCACTAAATTCCTTTTTTTGTTCTTCTTTACCATTGTACTTGAACTTACTACCTGGATCTCCGAACGCCAACGCCTTAGAAGATATCCCTGCCATTATTAACCCGAACGGGTAATAATGGTTTTCCTCCAATTTTAAACTTATAATATGCTTTAATTGGAAATTATCAAAGAACAAACCAAAGGTAGGCGTCTAATTGCCTATTATTTATATACCATTCTTTTTAACTTTCTCAGGTACTGAATAAACTGGTTGAACAATTATCCCTAGAAGTATTATTCAGGTAGTGTTCGTCTGGACCTACACCTAAATACACTACCTAAT